>DKKR01000029.1:0-24057 GCA_002455375.1 Bacteroidetes bacterium UBA6661 | reverse complement strand
TGGCGTTCATACCAATCAGAGAAACAGGTAATGCATCAGTAACAAACTCATGTTCGCAGTTAACAGCATCTTTTATAATTGTATGCACTTGCTCTTCTGTCATTTTGTTTTGAAGCATACTATATAATAGGCATGCAAAATCGCAATGCAGACCTTCATCACGCGAAATCAACTCATTGGAGAATGTAAGTCCGGGCATTAATCCTCTTTTCTTTAACCAGAAAATAGAACAAAAACTACCGGAGAAGAAAATGCCTTCTACAGCTGCAAAGGCCACTAACCTCTCAGCAAAGCTTCCATTCTGAATCCAGCGTAATGCCCAGTCGGCTTTTTTCTTTACGCAAGGAACGGTTTCTATGGCATTAAATAAATAATGCTTCTCTTTAGGGTCTTTTATATAAGCGTCAATTAATAAGGAATATGTTTCGGAGTGAATATTTTCCATCATAATTTGAAAACCATAGAAACAGCGTGCTTCAGGAATCTGAACTTCACTCATAAAATTTACAGCAAGGTTTTCGTTCACTATGCCATCACTTGCTGCAAAAAATGCAAGTACATGTTTTATAAAATGACGTTCATCGTTATTAAGTTTATTCTCCCAATCAACCAAATCAGGATGCAGGTCAATTTCTTCTGCTGTCCAGAAACTTTGTTCATGCTTTTTGTACATCTCCCAAACCTTAGGATAGTTAATTGGCAACAGTACAAAGCGTTCTTTGTTTTCTCTTAAAAGTAATTCGTCTTGTATCATATTTTTTTATTGGTAAAAAAGTTCCTCCACAGATTATCTTTTCATAATCTGTTATTTGTTTATTATAGTAAATGAATAATTTTTCCGAAATCTAAGGGTGGTAATACCGCTTGCAATTCCGTTTACAAATCAAGTTAAAAATAACATTGAACTATGGTTGTTTTTTTAAACAATCAACAACACTTTTGAACAAAAATCACGTTGAAAATTTTTTTGTCTTATTTTATTTGCAGAATTAACTTTTTTGATTTTTACTCTACAAGACATTGGCTAATATAATATCTGAGCTAACCAAATATTTTTTGAAGTAAAAGATAAAAGCGACAAATCAAGGCATAATGCAATCAATATCAGTAAAGTTGAACTAATCAACAGTTGTTCATTTCTGCAACGTAGTTATTTTACTACTTCGTGCTCGAAATTAAAATTGCCTGCAGTTACCGAATAAGCCATCAATCTACCATCATCAGAATAAGTTGTCTCAATATTTACTCGTTTAAAAGTAAGTCGGTTGACTATCTTACCAAAAACTGCAAGTGTTTTTAACTTGCCTTTCTCAACGGGTAGTCCTGCAATATCTTCTGTAATTGAGTTAAGCTTTTGAAGTGCAATGTCCTTTATAATATCTTGCTTTCTTTCGGTTTGGAGGTCTGTGTTTTTCATCACCATTGCATAAGAGTTTTCAATATTAGCAACAGGCACTGGCTCAGGATTAACTGATGGCGTCAATACTCCTGATTTTGCTGTTATCAGTGCAATTTCTATTGATGGATTCTTCCAACTTTCTTTTGCTTCAGATTTTTGTTTACTGTGTTTTAAAATTTCAACCGTCTCAATATTACTCTTCTTTGATGATAAATCTATCGTACTCTTAGTATCATGTTTAACATCAACCTTTATTGGTGGTGTATTGTGTTGTACCGGACTACTAATAGTTTTATTCTCTGCCTGTTGTTGATTAACCGGCTTATTTCTATTGGCAAAAAACAACACCATTGTAACAACACATGCAGCAGCAACATAACGAATCCACGGCATTAAAACTACACTACCGGTTTTCTTCTTCAACCTATTCTTATTCCGAAAAACAACATTCGCATCAGCATGTAACTTTGTTAGAGCAAATAAACTATGCTCAGCTTTTAAATCGCCAAAGTCATTTATCCATTGCTGATATAGCTCTGATTCAGATGGCAAAATTTCATTCTCCAAAAAACGAACCGCCATTTCATCAAAAACCTCCTTAGAAGGCTTTGTTTTTTTTAAACTTTTTTTGAAAGGAAACTCAACCGTATCAACAGGTAATTCTACTTGCTCAAATAAGGTAAACTCATTTTTAAGATCAGGATTTTCTTCAAGAAAAAGTAACAGTTCAGCAACCTGCTCGGGGCTGAGTTGCCCGTCAGCATAATCAATAAACCAAACTTCGTAGTTGCTTCTGTTAATCATTTCTAAATCACATTACTCAAACTTCCTATAAACTCTTTCAATGCTACTCTACCTCTGTAAATATAAACCTTCACTTGCGATTCACTAAGTCCTGTTATCTCGCCAATTTCCTTATAATCATAACCCTCGTAGTCGCGCAGTAAAATCACTGACTTTTGTATGGCCGGCAATTTATCCAAAGCCAGTTTCAACACATTTTTCAAATCAGAATAATGTTTGCTGTGCGAAGGCTCCTCATGATTTTCACTCAATAATTCCTGACGGCTCGATTTTCTGATTCTGTCAATCATAGTATGGTGAGCAGTGGTAAATAAATAAGATTTTGCCTTTTCATATTGAACATTCTCATGATTACGCCAGCATTTTTCAAAGGTATCCTGTACTACATCACGCGCATCATCCTCATTTTTTATATTATGCAGGATGAAACGGTAAATGCCGTCAGCATATTGATCCACACAGGTATTGTACTCCAATGCTGTCACTAATAGTTTCGTGTTTAAGGATAAGACGCACTCCTGCCGGTAAAGTTACAGGGATTTTTATAATTATGAGTTAAGGATTATAAATTGTGAATTGATGGCAGTTCAAAAAATCATTTCCAAGTAACCATCTCCACCCTTTTTTATTACTTTTGAATTATGAATAAGCTATTTACTGTATTTATTTTTCTTTTATGTAACAATGCTATGAATGCACAAAAAACGTTAAACGGCATTTACCGTTTACATGGTATTCAGGATATGGCAGCAGCCTTTCAGTTTCTTCCCGACAGCACATTTGAGTTTTTTTATTCCTATGGTGCTGTTGACCGCAAAGCAAAGGGAACTTACACCTATGATGGTGACACTATAAAATTAAATAGTGATAAAATTGGTGGTGCAGATTTTGAAATTACTGAACAACGCATCAGTGGTAAGACCTATAAAGTTGTTGTTCGTGATGAAAACCAATATCTGACACAAAAGGTAAGGGCAATTGTTACTTTCGGCAATCTGACAAAAGAATATGAGGCCAATGAAGATGGCGTGATAAACATTGATACAAAAAATTGTGAAAAAATATTTTTAGTTCATGAGCTATATCCCGATGTAGCAAGTACAATAAAAGATGAGTTAAATGCCAACACCTACTTTGAAGTCAGACTCAAACCCTCATTAGAAGATGTTAGTTTTAAAGGTATTAACCTCTTTAAAAACGGTGAAAACTTTAAATGTCTGCCAAACTATTTTTTGCCTTTTTCCAACATACTATTTATAAAGGAAGATTAATTTCTTGGTCAATTTATTCAGCACTTCTTAACTTTTTCTTTTGATTATGGTTTAATTTTTTAAGCAACTTTGTCTGCTTCAATTTTATAAATCTATAAGAAATGAGAATTTTACTTGTAATCCTAACAGCAACTGCAGGTGTTTTAGCACTAACGTCATGCAAACAAACACCAAAGCAGGAAAACACCACACCTATAGCCAAGACAACACCTGAAGTAGAGATCGTGGCAGATCGCTTTGCCGATATTCAAATGCTGCGATATACTATTCCGGGCTTTGAAGAACTCAGCTTACAGCAAAAACAATTAGCCTACTATCTTTATATGGCAGGAATGTCGGGGCGTGATATTTTTTATGATCAGAAAAACCGCTACAATCTTCAGATAAGAAAGACTATAGAAACAATTCTTGAAACTTATCAGGGTGATAAGAACGAAGACAATTACAAAAAGTTTGTTGTTTATGCTAAACGATTTTTCTTCAGCAATGGCATTCATCATCATTACTCCACAGATAAAATGATACCTGAATTTGATCCGGCATTTTTAGATACTTTAATTTCAAAAAGTGATTTCAATAAAATGCCCAACGAAGGAAAAAATATTGAAGAGTATATTGCCTTTTTAAAACCAATTTTGTTTGATCCAAAAATTGATGCTAAAGGAGTTTCGCTTGCTGCTGATGCTGATAATGTTAAAGCCTCATCAAGTAACCTTTACGAAGGGGTTACTCAAAAGGAAGTTGAGCAGTTTTATAAAAGTAAAATACAACCCGGTGTAAAAGAACAACCTTCATGGGGGTTAAACTCAAAAGTTGTTAAAATAAATGGAAAGGTAGAAGAGCAGGTTTGGAAATCGGGTGGTATGTATGGTGCTGCAATTGACAAAATTATTTACTGGCTCGAAAAAGCAGTTACCGTTGCAGAAAACGATGCGCAAAAAGCTACGCTTGAAGCATTAGTTAAGTTTTACAAAACCGGAAACCTGAAAGACTACGATGACTACTGCGTGCTGTGGGTGAAAGATACTGCAAGTCGCATTGATATAGCCAATGGATTTATTGAAGTTTATCTTGATCCAATGCATAAGAAAGGAGCTTACGAATCGGTACTTAGTCTTAAAGATTTAGAAGCTACAAAACGAATTGCTGCAATTGGAAAAGAGGCGCAATGGTTTGAAGACCATTCACCCATTTTACCGGAACATAAAAAGAAAAGTGTAAAAGGTATTTCCGCAAAAGTTATTACCGTTATTAATGAATGTGGTGATGCCGCACCATCAACTCCAATTGGAATAAATCTTCCTAATCAGGAATGGATTCGTGAAAAAGTTGGCTCTAAGTCTGTTTCATTAGGAAATATTGTTGCTTCTTACAATTATGCCCGAGCCAAAAGCCCGATGATTGATGAGTTTGGTGAAAATCCACAAGTGATAGAACGTGTAAAAAAATATGGTGCTTTAGCCGGTGACCTTCATACAGATATGCATGAAGTTATCGGACATGCTTCAGGAAAAATAAATGATGGTGTTGCTAATACTGATGTAACCTTAAAAAATTATGCAAGCACATTGGAAGAAGCACGTGCAGATTTGGTTGGACTATATTACATCACAGACAAAAAATTGATTGATATTGGTGTAATGCCAACTATTGAAGTAGGAAAAGCCGAATATGACTCATACATTTTAAACGGACTGATGACACAGCTTAACAGAATAAATCCCGGTGATAATCTGGAAGAATCGCATATGCGCAACCGTCAACTTGTTGCATCATGGGTCTATGAGAAAGGTAAAGAGGCTAATGTTATTGAACGTATCACACGCAATGGCAAAACTTATTTCAAAATAAATGATTATGATAAACTGAGAACCTTGTTCGGTGAGTTATTAAAAGAAATACAACGGATCAAATCTGAAGGTGATTATACTTCAGGAAAAAGTTTAGTAGAAAATTTTGGTGTAAAAGTAGATCAGGATTTGTTGAAAGAAGTTCACGAGAGATATAAAGCATTAAACATTGCACCTTATATGGGTTTTATTCAGCCTAAGTTGGTTCCTGTTATGCAAGGCGACAGTATTACTGATGTGAAGGTTGAGTACAACAACGATTTTATTCCTCAAATGCTTGAGTATGGAAAAGAGTTTTCTTTTCTGCCAATAAAAAATTAAGTATTGCTGTTTTGTTGCTCAGAACATTGTTCAATTAAAAAGCGAAGTGTATCTACACCATCGGCATAATCACTTGCCGATGGTTGTTGTCCCATTCCAAAGTTTATTTCTTTTCCGGTAATCACATCTGCCGAAATGATGCATTGAATTTTATCAGCTTCAGCTGTTAGCAATTGATGCAATGAACTTTGATTGTTATAGGTTTCATAATGCAATACTGATACCGGGGAGGCAATATTTTGCTGTTCTAATAAGTGTACGAAGTTATTAGTAAGAAAAGGTATGTTTTCCATTAAGTATATAGCCCGGTAATAATCGTAGTTATTGATGTATTTATTATGCAATAACAATTCATTACCATATGGCTCAATTGCATCAAAGAATTTTTCAAAATTGTAATTCTCAGGCACCATTAGCTTGGATACATTACGGCAACCTAAACCAAAATACGAAAAGATATCCTTACCCATAGCAAACAACTGCTCCTTGGTTTCATTACCATTCAAGACTGCTACACTGTTTCTGTTTTTTCTGATAACATGTGGCACCTTACTGAAATAATAATGGAAATAACGAGCCGTATTGTCTGAACCTGTTGCAATAACGGCATCGGGTTTTTGTAATTTGTCCACAAAAGAAATCCGATTACCCAGTTCTGTATTCTCGCTTTTAATAATACCTGCTATCCACTCCATTAAAATGCTGTCAGATGATGAAGGTTTAATCTGAATTTTGTTCCCTGAAACCAATACCGTCATCAAATCATGAAAACCCACAGCAGGAATATTTCCCGCCATCACCACACCAATATTTTTAGGCAGATGCTCAGAAATGCTGTAACAGCTAATCCACTGCTGCAACGAATCCGGTTGCAACATATAAGCAATGGCATTTAACGCGTCAATCTGATTGTGTGCTGTAAACCATGGATTTTTGGCTTTTGCAGTAGCCACTATATCTTTAAGTTGCCCATTGGGGTACTGCTCACAATGCTCCTTAATTCTTTGCCCTACACGGATAAAGGTATTTATGATATTTTCTGTCTGTGACATAAAACTTTTTTTAAGAATTTCAGTAAAACAAGTGCAAACTAACTTTTTAGCATAAAAACTTGTTTATAAAATAAATTTATATTTGCACCAACACTTCAAATAAAAACACAAAATTATGGCTATTATAATTACTGACGAATGTATCAACTGCGGAGCCTGCGAACCCGAGTGCCCCAACAACGCTATTTACGAAGGCGGAGCAGAATGGCGATTCTCTGATGGTACCTCTGTAAAAGGTATGTTTAACAAAATGGATGGTACTGCCATTGATGCCGATGCAGCACAGGCACCGGTTAATTTAGATCATTACTATATTGTTCCTGATAAATGTACGGAATGTGTTGGTTTTCATGACGAACCACAGTGTGCTTCAGTTTGCCCGGTTGACTGCTGTGTAGATGATGAAAATGTCAGAGAATCGAAAGATGAGTTACTTGCAAAAAAATCACGCATGCACCAATAATATTTGATTGAAATTTGTTTAAAATCTGCTGCACGCTTTTAAATATGTAGCAGATTTTTTCGTTTTATACATCATGTTCAGAACAGCTATTACTTTTTTTATCTTGTTTTTTGCCACAGGCAACACTTTTGCCCAACTACAGTTGTTTGCAGACAGTGTTATTAAAGGCAGTAGCGATTCAGTAAGGCAGCAATATCAGCTAAAGCTGACCCATGCCATGAACAATTTTCTTGCTACCGAGCAGTCATTCAGCACATCGTTCGATACCATACCTTCAATATCAACAGTTATATCGTCCGATGGACTCATAAGATTCTATCAGTGGGTGCAACCGAACTTGGAAACCAAAACCTACAGCATTTATGGAATGATGCAGGTAAAAGATAAAAAAACTAAAACCATAAAAAATTATACACTTACAGATGGTGCTATGGACAAATACACAGCATCAGACAAAATTTTAAATACTGATAATTATTTTGCCGCAATTTATTACAGCATCATTTCATTAAAAGAAAACAAGAAAACAATCTACACCCTACTCGGCTGGCGTGGTGTTGACAACAGAACTACTGTCAAAACAATTGACGTTCTGCATTTTCAAAAAAACAAACCTGTTTTTGGTAAAAAAATTTTTAAAGCTCCTGCCAACATGCTTCCCGTTATGAGTGCCGAAAAATGTACGCGTGTAATATTTCAATACAATGCACAGGCAGTCATGAGTTTAAAGTATTATTCAAAAGGAAAAAAAATTGTTTTTGATCATTTAAGTCCGCCTAAAGCTACTTTAAAAGGTGCTGAAGAAACCTATGGACCTGATTTTACTTATGATGCCTTTATCTGGAAAAAAGGCAAATGGCAAGGCAAAAGTGATGTGGACATCAGAAGTAGCCATAACACAGACGGCCAGAAAATTACCCCTGTAAAAGATTCTGAGCTGCGGAAGTAGTTTATTGGCTTTAAAGAGCTAATTTTGCCTTCCGAAATATCAGATAAAAAACAATTTAATATATCAACTATGCGTAAACATAATTTTGGTGCCGGCCCTGGTGTATTACCTGAAGCTGCAATAAAGAAAACACAAGAATCACTTTTTGATTTTAACAACAGCGGAATGGGTGTGATGGAAATTTCGCACCGTAGCAAAGATTTTGATGCTGTTCTTCAAAAAGCAAAGTCGCTGGTAAAAGAATTACTTCACGTGCCCGACACGCATGAAGTACTTTTCTTACAAGGAGGTGCAAGTACACAGTTTGCCATGGTACCAATGAATTTTCTTAAAAAGAAAGCCGCATATATTGATCAGGGTGCATGGAGTAACAAAGCTATTAAAGAAGCTAAACTCTTTGGCGAAGTTGAAGTGATTGCATCAAGCAAAGACAAAAATTACTCTTATCAGCCAAAAGGATATACTATTCCTGCCGACTGTGATTATCTGCATATCTGTAGCAATGAAACTATTCACGGCACTCAGGTAAAAAATTTCCCTGCAAGCTCTATTCCTGTAATCTGTGATATGAGCAGTGATATTTTTTCACGTCCTGTTGATGTTTCAAAGTTTGACTTAATTTATGCAGGTGCACAAAAAAATATGGGCCCTTCGGGAGTAACACTTGCCATCATTAAAAAAGACATTGTTGGTAAATCAGAAAGAGTGATGCCAACCATGCTCAACTATAAAACGCATCTCGAAAACGATTCACTTTATAACACACCTCCTGTAATTGCTATTCTTGTTTGCATGCATGTATTGGAGTGGCTAAAATCAATTGGTGGTGTAGAAGCCATGCAAAAAATAAATCAGCAGAAGTTTGATATGTTTTATAATGAAGTTGACAGCAATCCATTATTTACAGGAACAGCAGCAGCCGAAGACCGCTCTCCAATGAATGCTTGTTTTCTTTTAAAAGATGCATCTATGGATGAAGCTTTCTTAGCCAAAGCAAAAGAAGCCGGCATTGTAGGTATTAAAGGTCATCGTAGTGTAGGTGGTTTTCGTGCCAGCATGTATAACGCACTTCCTGTTGAAAGTGTAAAAGTATTGGTACAAGTGATGAAAGATTTTGCAAAAGCTAACGGTTAAATAAAAAAATATTTAGTTATGATTAAAATATTAGCCAATGATGGCATTGATGCTGCAGGGAAAAAAATATTTGATGCTGCAGGATTTACAGTTTCAACAGACAAAGTTCCTCAGGAAAAACTTGCTGAAGCATTGAAGAATTTTGATGCTATATTAGTTAGAAGTGCTACAACAGTTCGCACTGATGTTATAGATGCATGTCCAAATCTTAAAGTAATAGGTCGTGCCGGTGTAGGTATGGATAATATTGATGTAAAGTATGCCCGTGATAAAGGACTTGCTGTAATTAATACTCCGGCAGCATCATCACAATCGGTTGCGGAATTGGTTTTTGCACATTTGTTTACCGGAGTGAGAATGCTGTATGATGCTAACCGCAACATGCCTGCCTGCTCTACTAAAGAAACATTTGACAAACTGAAAAAATCTTACTCAGCAGGAATAGAATTAAAAGGAAAAACAATTGGCATTATTGGTGCCGGACAAATTGGCAAGTGCGTAGCTGCCATAGCCGTTGGTTTGGGAATGAATGTCTTGTTTCACAGGCTGAACAATGAAGATGTGGTTGTAGATATGGACTTTCATCCTGCATTAGGACAGAAAAAAATTACACTTACTTTTAAATGTGTGTCGTTTACAAAGCTTCTTATTGAGAGTGATTTTATAACCATGCATGTACCCTTTCCGAAAGGAAGCGCACCGGTTATCGGCAAAAAAGAACTTGACCTGATGAAAAATGGTGTAGGCATTGTTAACACTGCGCGTGGTGGTGTAATTTCAGAAGTAGATTTAATTGAAGCACTCAACTCAGGAAAAGTAGCATTTGCAGGGATTGATGTTTTTGAAGGCGAACCATTAATCAACCAAACACTTTGCACACATCCTAAAGTAACTTTGTCACCTCACATTGGTGGTTCAACAAAAGAAGCACAGGAGCGAATAGGCATTGAACTTGCAGAAAAAGTAGTTGAATATTTTACTAAAAAATAAAATCAGAATAAAAATTTACCAAAACGTATGGCAGTATTAAAACCATTCAAAGGAATAAGACCAAAAAAAGAATTAGTAAAGCGGATTGCTTGCCGCCCCTATGATGTACTTGACGAAAAAGAAGCACGTGCAGAAACCAAAGGCGACAAAATTTCTTTCTATCATGTCATAAAACCTGAAATTGATTTTCCGGATGACTTCGATCATTATGCCCCTGAAATTTATAAAAAAGGTAAAGAAAATTTCGAAGCCATGTTTAAAGACGGTGTGTTTTTTCAGGACAGTAAAGACTGCTACTACATATATGCACAAAGCATGGATGGTCGTAAACAATACGGTATTGTTGGCTGTGCTGCAGTTGATGATTACGTTAATGATGTTATCAAAAAACATGAGCTTACTCGTCCTGATAAAGAAGAAGACCGCAAAAACCACGTGCGCGTTTCAGGATTGAATTATGAGCCTGTATTTTTTGCATATCCACAAGTGAGAAAATTAGATGAACTGGTTGAGCATATTACCGCTGCTGCTCCTGAATATGATTTTGTAACTGACGATCACATCACACATCAGTTTTGGATAGTTGACAACGATTCAGACATCAACATCATCACCGAAGAATTTGCTAAACTAAAAAACACCTACGTTGCTGATGGACATCATCGCACAGCAGCAGCTGCTTTGGTTGGCAAAGAAAGACGCGAAAAAAATCCTTCACACACAGGTAAAGAAGAATACAACTTTTTTCTGGCTGTACATTTCCCCGACAATCAGTTAAAAATAATGGATTACAACAGGGTAATCAAAGACCTGAACGGAATGAATGCTGTACAGTTTATTGACAAACTGAAAGAAAATTTTATTGTTGAAGAAAAAGGAAGTGATGCGTATCGTCCTGCTGCTTTGCATGAGTTCAGCATGTATCTGGAAGGAAAATGGTATAAATTAAATGCCAAGCCGGGCACTTTCAATGACAAAGATCCTATTGGTGTTCTTGATGTAACTATTCTATCAGATAAAGTTCTGGCACCCATGTTAAACATCACAGACCTGCGTAAAGACAAGAGAATTGATTTTGTAGGCGGACTTCGTGGTCTTGGTGAATTAAAGCGAAGAGTTGATAACGGAGAAATGAAGGTAGCCTTTGCTCTTTATCCTGTTACAATGAAGCAACTTATTGATATTGCAGACAATAATCTCATCATGCCACCAAAAGTGACTTGGTTTGAGCCTAAACTTCGTAGTGGCCTCGTATTGCATTCATTAGACTAATTTTCTTACAGTCAAGTATTTAACAACCGGCTGTTGACTGTCTGCCCAACAGACACTGCCGGTTGATTCATATTTTTTACCTTTGACCTCAATTTGAGAGAACCAATAGAAGCTTATGATGCATGACGATGACTATGAAGGATTTGATGATCAAAGCGAAAATTTAGGTAACAGCGTTCAGCGTTTTGAAGAAATGCTGCGCAATCATGAAACCTACTTTTTTGATGCCGATTCGCTGATAAAAATTACTGACTTTTATTTAGAGAAGTTTGACTATGACAAGGCAATGGAAGTCATAAAATATGGTCAGAATCTTCATCCCGACAATACTGCTTTTAAAGCAAAAGAAGCCTACATCTCCCACCTTCAGGGTAATTCCGAAGAAGCGTTGGAAATGATAGATCAGCTACTTACCGTGAATCCAAAAAACGAAGACCTTTATCTTATAAAAGGTCTTATATATAATGCATTGGGCATGTTTCAGGAAGGACGTAAAACTTTCAAAGACTTACTGTCATTCACAGAGTTTAAAGAAGATGTTTACTTCCATGTTGCACAAACCTACTTGCAGACATTCGATTATCACGGAGCCATACATTATTTCAAAAACTGCCTTTTCGAAAACAAAAAAAACGAAGTTGCTGCTGACGAACTAAGCGAATGTTTTGACCGTGCAGGAAGAGCATCAGAAGGCATTACCTATTTTCAGGCATTAATTGATCAGGATCCTTACAATGCATTGTTTTGGTTTCACCTTGGACAAATGTATCAGTGTTGTGCTGAGTTTGAAAAAGCTATCAACGCTTACGACTATTGTATTCTGATTGACGAAAACATGGACGATGCTTACATACAAAGCGGACAGTGTCACATGTTGGCAGGCAACTACGAAAAAGCCATTCAAGCTTTCAAACAAAGTTTTGAGTATAACACACCTGAGGCATTTGTTTATGATAGTATTGCACAGTGTTATTTTGAATTAGGCAACCATGAAGAATCACGAAGCTACTTTAAGAAGGCTGTAAAAAGCAATCCATCATTTCACAGTTCATGGTATGGCATTGGAATGACCTTGTCGGAAGAAGAACGTTGGTACGAAGCTATTCATTATCTAAAAAAAGCAATTGAACTTAATGGCGATATTAGTGATTATTGGTTTTTGCTTGGAGATTGCGAACGCGAATTAGGTAACTTAGAAGAAGCTGATGAAGCTTACAGAAAAGTGATTGAAATGGATCCTGATTTTTTAGATATCTGGTATGAGTATCCCGAATTTCTGATGGAACAAAATCGTACCGATGAAGCACTTCAATATGCTTATCTTGCAGTAAAATATTTTCCAAATGACATTGCAGTCCATCTGCGATACATCATTTTACAATATAGAAATGGAAACATAAAAACAGCTTACAGTTTGCTGTCTGCTGCCGCCAACAACGAAGAAAATATCAGGGAAATTATTGAAGAAATTTATCCTGAACTTCTGAACGACTCTAACATTCAGAAAATTTTAGAACAAAACAATTAGTGGCAATGAATTTTGAATTGAGTCAAATGCCTTCACGAAGTACAAAACCTCGTGAGAATGGCTTAACTATGGTGATGGATAAAGGTCTTAGCCTTCGTGAAACAGAAGATTTTATTTCTTCCTCGGGCGAATTTACCGATATAGTAAAATTAGGCTTCGGCAGTAGCCTCATAACTCCGAATCTGGATAAAAAAATCGCACTTTATAAAGAAGCCGGAATACCGGTTTATTTTGGCGGGACTTTATTAGAAGCTTTTCTTATCAGAGATGAGTTCGACACTTATCTTAAAGTATTATCAAAATACAAAATGGAATATGCTGAAATATCAGATGGCTCCATTGTAATTCCACATAAAATAAAATGCGATTACATTAAAAAACTTGCTAAACACGTAACCGTAATTTCAGAAGTAGGCTCAAAAGAAGAAGGGATTATTATTCGTCCTAATGTATGGATTCAAATGATGGAACGCGAATTAGAAGCCGGTGTTTGGAAAGTAATTGCAGAAGCTCGCGAAAGTGGTACAGTAGGTATTTATCGTCCTAACGGAAAAGCACACGTAATGCTTATCAATAAAATAATTTCCAGAGTGCCTGCTGATAAAATTATTTGGGAAACACCACAAAAATCGCAGCAGGTCTATTTTATTAAGCAATTTGGCACCAATGTGAATTTAGGCAACATTGCACCCAATGAAGTTATTGCTCTTGAATCGCTGCGTTTAGGATTAAGAAGTGATACTTTTTTCCATTTTCTTGATAAAGAAACTATCAATAAATTTACCAATTAAACTTATTGCTTTTCAGGCCTAATCGTGCTTTGCAAAGTTGTACTTTTGCAGCCGCCCAAAAGGGTAAGATTTTATATTTCCATTTCCTTTACATTCATTGACTGCAAGCACCAAAATAAATTTAAAAAAACTGCTGATATTTATTCTATTGGCAGGGTTCGTAGCTAAGATTGCTATCGGATTTCATCTTAAAGAATCCTTTTTGAATCGTGGTAATTCAAAAACCAATCTTAATGCGCTTGCCTGTAACCTGTACATTAACGGTGAATTCAGTCTTGTTCAGGGAATTCCTTCCGTTGACTATGAGCCTTTGTACCCGGCATTAATGAGTATCTGTTATGCAATTACAGGATATAATTGGTTAGGCCTGACAATCCTTCAGGCTACCTTGCATCTCATCACTTCACTCCTTTTATTTAAAATTGGCAGCCGACTTTTTCATCCTATTGCAGGATTTTTTGCTGCTTGTTATCATGCACTTTATCCTTATCTATTCACTTATTCGTTTTCTATTTACGACACAACGCTTTTTGTTTTTTTATTAGTATTAACAATAGATTTATTACTTACAGAAAAACTTTCATCAAAAAGACTTGTACTTGCCGGAATAATAATTGGTCTGACATTTTTAACCCGGGCAACAATTATAACTTTTCTTCCGGGGCTTTTCCTCTATGTATTCTATCGCTACTTCAAATCGCAGAATATTACAGCAGCATTTATCAGCTGCTCATTAATTGTGATAGGATGTTTTCTGGCAATGTCGCCCTGGTTGGTCAGAAATTATTCACTAACAGGAAAATTATTAATCAGCACACATGGATCATTTGGCATGTGGCAAGGCAACAATCCATTATCATTTGAATATCTTAAAGCTAATAAATCATTAGACGAAATCTATCGTTTAAACCCACCGGTACCAATATATGCACAGTATCCACTTACAGCACGCACACCTGACGAGGCAGTAAAAGTTGCTGCAGCCTATCAACAAGAAGCCATAAATTGGATAAAAAATAATTTCCCTGAATTTGTTTCTATGGGTTGGCTTAAAGCAGAAAAACTTTGGAGTTGGAACCGTAACCCTGATAGTAAAAGTGTGAAATTCGGAAGTAATGAAGGACGAAAATCTGTTTATCTGATTTCATACCTACCATTGTTATTGCTCTTTCCATTTGGATTGATATTGATATTTAAAAAACATCCTGCTGAGGCATTTACGCTGTTACTAATTCTACTTGCTTTCACTGGTGCACATGCAATAGCCATTGGATTCACCAGAGCACGCATACCTATTGATTTTTTTCTGATGCTATGCAGTGGCATAACCATAACCTGGTTGCTGCAACGATTTTTTCCATCTCTATATCTTAAATTTAAATCATCATGAGTGATAAAAAATATACGGTTATTTTTCTGGGTAAATTGCCTCCACCCTACATTGGCCCCTCTGTTGCCTGCGAAATTATTCTTAACTCAAAACTCAAAGACGAATTTAATCTGATTCATCTTGACCTTTCAGATAAACGTGACATCAATACATTAGCAAAACTCGATTTCACAAATTTTTATCTGGCATTTAAACAATATTTTCAGCTATTTTGGTATTGTATTCGCTATCGCCCAAATCTTGTTTATGTTCCGGCAGGGCAAACCAACGTTGGCTACACACGCGATGCAGGATATATTCTGATCGCAAAGCTTTTTGGTATAAAAGTACTTACACATCTTCGTGGCGGATATTTTCTGAACTGGTATAATGAAAGTGGAAAAACGATGAAATCTTTTATTCGTTTTGTACATAAAAAAGTTAATGGACAGATTGTGCTTGGCAACAACCTGCGTAAACTATTTAACTGGATTGTACCTGATGAAAAAATATTTGTTATTCCAAATGGTGGTAATTTTCCGGTAAACTATAATGAGCGAAACAACAATAAGGTTAAAGTACTTTTTTTAGGAAACTATGTGCGTACCAAAGGAGTCTTAGAAGCATTGTATGCAACACCATTAGTGTATGAAAAAAATAAAAATGTAGAATTTGTGTTTGCCGGTGAATGGCGCGAAGAAGATGTGAAAACAGATTTTGAAAACTTTCTTCAACAACATCCTGAACTTCCTGTAGTAAATCACGGACCTGTTAAAGGTGATAAAAAGTTCAGTATCCTGAACGAAGCCGATATTTTTGTTTTTCCTACATACTATCGTAATGAAGGTCATCCGTGGGTAACTGTTGAAGCTATGGCTGCCGGACTGCCAGTAATTTCTACAGACCATGCAGCAATCTCCGAAAGTGTACATGACGGCAAAAACGGTTATCTTGTAGAAAAGAAAAATATTCAGCAATTAGCCGAAAAAATAATTATTTTGGCAAACGATAAAGAACTGAGAAATAAAATGGGTGCAGAAAGCAGACGTATCTACTTAGAAAATCTGACAGAAGAAAAAATGGTTGAACGAATGGGCCATGCATTCAGAAGTGTAATAGAGAATTAAAGTTTATTGAATTGAAAAAAGTATTAGTAACAGGCGGAGCAGGTTTTATTGGCAGCAATTTATGCGATGCCCTTTTAGCTAATGACCAATATGAAGTGCATTGCCTTGATGTGTTTGATGATTTTTATAATCCTGCCTTAAAAAGAAACAATATTTTAGAAGCACTAAAGAGTAAAAACTTTTTTTTGCACGAAGGTGATATTCGTAACACTACCTTTCTAGAAAAATTATTTCAACAACCATTTGATATTATTGTTCATCTTGCTGCACGTGCCGGAGTGAGACCGAGTATTGAAAAACCCTTACTTTATGAGGACGTGAATATCAAAGGAACTATAAACCTGCTGGAGAAGGCAAAAGAAAAAAATATCAAACAGTTTGTTTTTGCAGGCAGCAGCAGTGTTTATGGAATCAACCCAAACACACCATGGAGCGAAAATGATTTTGTTTTGAAACCTATCTCGCCTTATGCATCAACAAAAGTTGCATGCGAACTTACCGGGCATAGCTACTCGCATTTATATGGCATCAGGTTTATATCTCTACGTTTCTTTACAGTGTTTGGTCCTCGCCAACGACCTGACTTAGCTATTCATAAATTTTTTAAATTGATACGTCAGGAAAAGTCAATTCCATTTTTTGGTAATGGTGAAACAAGCCGTGATTATACCTATGTCAGTGACATTGTGAAAGGCATAATTGCAGCTATGCATTACGATAAAAGCAATTACGAAATCATTAATCTTGGTAATAACAGAACCATAAATCTGAATATGCTGATTGCAGCTATAGAAAAAGAAGCGGGTAAAAAAGCAATACTTGAAAAACTACCCGATCAGCCCGGTGATGTACCGCATACTTTTGCCGACATAAGCAAAGCAAAAGAATTACTTAACTATAGTCCTGCTACAACTTTAGAAGAAGGATTAACAGCATTCAGGAAGTGGTTCGATCAAAATTATTCTGCATAAACAATTTAAACTGCAAAAAATGGAACAGTTAACACAAAATCTGAAAGATGGAAAAATGCAGTTGCTTGAAGTGCCTTTTCCTGTGCTTTCATCAGGACAGGTTTTAGTACGCAATCATTATTCACTGATTAGTGCAGGCACAGAAGGCAAAACCGTAAAAGATGCACGTCTGAGTTATATCGGTAAGGCAAGAGCAAGAAAAGAAGAAGTAAAAAAAGTGATTGATGCAGCAAAAACATTCGGTTTATTAAACACCTATAAAATGGTGATGAATAAATTAGATGCACCATCATCATTAGGCTATAGTTCAGCAGGCGAAATTATTGCCGTTGCGCCTGATGTTACAGAATTCAGAGTTGGTGATTTGGTTGCTTGTGGCGGCAACAGTGCTGTACATGCAGAAGTGATTGCTGTGCCGGTAAATCTTTGTGTTAAACTAAACGATAAAATTGCCCTTCAACATGCATGCTTTACAACTTTAGGCTCTATTGCCTTGCAGGGCATCAGACAAGCTGACCTCCGCTTAGGTGAAAATTGTGTGGTTATCGGGCTTGGTCTGGTTGGACAACTTACCGTTCAAATGCTGAAAGCAGGTGGTATAAAAACAATAGGAATTGATATTGACCAACGTATGGTTGACCTTGCTTTGCATACTGATATTGACGCTGCATTTACCCGAAACAGTGAAGACCTCGAAAGTTCTATCAATAACATTACTAACGGCTACGGCACTGACGCAGTAATAATTACTGCCGGCACCGACTCACTCGACCCCGTTGATCTTGCAGGTGCCTTATGTCGCAGAAAAGGAAAAGTAGTTATAGTTGGTGCAGTACCTACAGGGTTTAAACGACCCAACTATTTTAAAAAAGAATTAGACCTGCGAATGAGTTGTTCTTATGGTCCGGGGCGTTATGATTCAGAATATGAAGAAGGAGGAATAGACTATCCTTACGGCTACGTACGCTGGACAGAAAACAGAAACATGGCTGCTTTTGTTGACTTAATTGCAACCGGAAAAATCAATCTGACTAATCTGCTGACACATACATTTGATTTTAAAGAAGCACCTGCAGCATACGACCTTATCATGAACAAAACCGAGCCTTTTGTTGGCATGGTTTTGAAATATGACACTCACAAACCTTTACAACAAAAAGTAAATCTCTCCAACCCTTCTTATACTAAGAGTGATGTGGTTGCCGGTATGATTGGCGCAGGTTCTTTCGGACAAAATTTTTTATTGCCTGCATTAAAGAATACGCCTGCAAAACTCAGTGGCATTGTTACTGCACGACCGAATAATGCGCGAAACATTGCAGATAAAAATCAATTTGCTTTTGCATCGGGTAATGCTCAGGATATTTTCAGCAATGGTGATATTAATACAGTTTTCATTGCTACACGCCACGAAACACATGCAGGATATGTTATGCAGGCATTACAGTCAGGGAAAAATGTATTTGTTGAAAAACCTCTTTGCTTATCAGAAGAAGAATTGGTGCAGATACAACATGAATTTACCAAGCATAACTGCAGGGTAATGGTTGGCTTCAACAGAAGGTTTGCTCCAATGATTCAAACCATTAAAAAAACTTTTTCTTCCGGAAATCCAATTGCCATAAATTACAGAATCAATGCAGGCGTAATCCCTGCTGATCATTGGGTGCATGACTTAAAAGTTGGCGGTGGACGAATTGTTGGTGAAGCCTGTCACTTTATTGATTTATGCATGTTTCTTGCCGGCTCAAAACTTACAACTATAAGTGCAGTTGCATTGAATGATGCACAAAAACTAAACGATACCGTTTGCTTTAACCTACAATTTGAAAATGGCAGTACCGCTTCGGTAAGTTATTTCAGCAATGGCAATAAAAATATCAGCAAAGAATATCTTGAAGTATTTGGTTCTGGCATTGTCGCAGTTCTTGATGATTTTAAAACACTGACTGTATTCGGTAAATCTGAAAAGAAATATACCGGTAATCAGGATAAAGGGCATCAGAATGAGGTTAAAGCATTTGTAGAAAGTATTATTCAGGGCAAACCCGCACCTATACCTTTTGAAGACACTGTTTTGAGCACGCTGGCAACATTCCGTGCATTACAAAGCATTGCCTCCAATGGCGAAAGAATAATTCTTTAATTCAATGGATGCATCACGAACAATTGAAGCGGCAACATCCCAACTGCGAAAATATATTGAGGCGCATCGCTACAAGGGATACGACCCTTACGATGCATTAAAATCTCCGCTTTTTAAATTACCCTTGCTGAATAAAAACAAGTTGATTCGCTTTGGTGCACAACAATTAGTTAAACGATCGCCACTCAATTTACGAACACTGCTTTTTGTTCCCAAAGGATTGAATCCTGTTACACTTGGCCTTTGTATTCAAGCTTATGCGCAACTGATTCATGTTAATCAGCAAGAAAAAAATGTACTTAACCAAAATATTTCTAACCTTATTAATGAACTTGAAAAACTTATCCCTAAAGGATTTCATGGTGCATGTTGGGGATATGATTTTGACTGGGAAGCACGTTATGCAAACATTCCTGCATATCAACCAACAGTTGTTGCAACAGGAATAATTACCAATGCTCTTTTTATAGCATGGCAACAAACAGGAAATCAAAAAGCATTAGACCTATGTAAAAGTGCTGCCAATTTTGTGTTACAAGACTTGAATCGTACTACCGACAGCGATGGCAGCTTTTGTTTTTCCTATTCACCATTCGATAAGCAGGTGGTATTTAATGCAAGCATGAAAGGCTCTCGTTTGTTGTCTCAGGTTTATTCAGTAACAAAAGATGAAACACTAAAAAAGGCAGCTGCAGATTCTGTTGCCTTTGTCATGAAACATCAACGTGCAGATGGTGCATGGATTTACTCAACCAGTGATGCAGGAACATGGATTGACAACTATCACACCGGTTATGTTTTAGATTGTTTGCATGAATATGTCTTACACTGTGACGACAAAACGTACAATGAAAACCTTGAAGCGGGAAAAAATTTTTACATTAAAAACTTTTTTCTTGAAGGTCATATTCCAAAATTCTATAACAACAATGTCTTTCCGGTTGACTGTACAGCTGCAGCACAATCTCTTTTGACATTAACCCGTTTTAATGAACAGACCCTAGCCATTAAAGTTGCAGAATACATGCTTGAAAATATGCAGCATTCAAAGGGTTATTTTTATTTCAGAAAATATAAAAATTATACAGAAAAGACATCATTTATGCGTTGGAGTAATGCCTGGATGTTTGCCGGGCTGACCGCTGTTTTACAAAGCCAATGTGCCCATAGGCAATGAGGCCTTAAGTTACATCAATTTGCAGCATTATTAAATTCATAGCTTGGCTATACCCTTGCTAATCACTATTTTTCACTTTATTTTTTAGTTGAATAGTATTTATTGGTTGAGTTTGCATATCCCCTTCTCATTTGTACATTTGCACACATTGCACTAAGTCCGGAATTTATTGAGTAACAAATGAAGTTTACCGCCAAACAAATAGCAGACCTCCTCAAAGGCACTGTAGAGGGAAATCACGATGCCGAAGTGAATTCTTTGTCTAAAATCGAAGAAGGCAAACCGGGAACTTTATCCTTTTTATCAAACCCAAAATACACACCATATATTTACGATACCAAGGCATCGGTTGTTATTGTAAATAAAGACTTTGTGGCTGAAAACACTATTAATGCAACTCTCATCAGAGTTGAAGATGCCTACAAAAGTTTTGCCTCACTGCTTGAAATATACAATCAGATAGTTAATGATAAAAAAGGTGTTGAATCGCCTTCTTTTATTGACCCTTCTGCAACAGTCGGTGATCAAGGTTACATTGGTGCTTTTGCATATATTGGCAAGAATGCAATTATCGGTAAAAACGTAAAAATTTATCCGCATTGTTATGTTGGTGATCATGTTATCATTGGTGACAATACGACTTTGTTTCCCGGTGTTAGGGTTTATTCTTTTTGTCATATAGGTTCTCATTGCAATATCCATGCAGGTGTAATTATTGGTGCCGATGGTTTTGGATTTGCTCCCAACGAAAACAACAATTATAAAAAAGTTCCACAGATAGGTAATGTCGTGATTCACGACCATGTAGAAATTGGTGCAGGAACAACAATTGATCGTGCTACATTAGGATCAACTGTCATACACAAAGGTGTTAAGTTAGATAACTTGATACAGATTGCACACAATGTTGAAATTGGAGAAAACACAGTTATTGCTGCACAAACAGGTGTGGCAGGTTCAACCAAAATCGGAAAAAATTGTATGATTGGCGGACAGGTAGGTATCATCGGGCACTTAGCTATTGCTGATGGTGTAAAAATTGCTGCACAATCCGGTATAGGAACTAGTATCACAACACCTAACGAAATTGTACAAGGTTCACCGGCATTTAATATCAGCGATTACAAACGCACATACGTTGTGTTTAAAAAGTTGCCACAATTAGAAAGAAAAATTAACGAGTTAGAAAAAAAGACAGGTAGTCTAAACCCTGCTGAAAATAAATCATGAGTGTAAAACAAGTTACTTTAAAAGAAGAAATAACTGTAGAAGGTCCGGGGTTGCACACCGGTGTAAATGCCAGGCTGACATTGAAACCTGCACCGGAAAATCATGGATATAAGTTTAAAAGAACCGATGTAAACGGGCAACCTGTTATTGATGCCGATGTGGACAATGTTGTGGACACATCACGTGGAACAACACTAAGTGCAAACGGTGTAAAGGTAAGTACTACCGAACATGTTTTAGCAGCACTGGTAGGCATGGAAGTAGATAATGTGCTTATTGAAATTGATGGCCCCGAAGTACCTATTCTTGATGGCAGTGCCTTTCCGTTTGTAAATGCCATTCAAAAGGCCGGCTTACGTGAGCAAGAAGCAACACGCAGCTATTTTGTTATTACAGAAAACCTCACTTATGAAGAGCCTGCCCGCAATGTTGAAATGCTGGCTGTACCAAGTCCCGACTATAGAATTACGGTAATGGTTGATTACAACTCGCCTGTGTTGGGAACACAACATGCGCAAATGCATAAAATTACCGAGTTCAAAGATGAAATTTCAAAATGCAGAACGTTTGTTTTCTTGCATGAACTTGAAATGCTGCTTAAGCACGACTTAATTAAAGGTGGCGACCTGAATAATGCAATTGTAATTGTTGACCGCGAAATAAAACAAGATAAGTTAGACGAATTGGCTACCTTATTCAAGAAACCAAAAGTTGAGATTAAGCATAAAGGTATTTTAAATAATACAGAACTGCATTTTCAGAATGAGCCTGCACGACATAAACTGTTAGATATTGTTGGTGACTTTGCATTGCTTGGTGTTCATCTGAAAGGACATATTCTTGCAGCGCGCCCGGGTCATGCAGCCAACGTTGCTTTTGCAAAACAGTTTAAAGAAATTATCAAAAAAGATAAAAACCGTTTAAAGGCACCAATCATTGACCCCAATAAACCTGCACTATTCGATATCAACAGAATTGAATCTTTCCTGCCACATCGTTTTCCGTTTTTGATGATTGACAAAATCACTGAGTTGACCGAAACAGGTGTTGTAGGTGTTAAAAATGTAACGGCTAACGAATGGTTTTTCCAGGGTCATTTTCCGGGTAATCCTGTAATGCCCGGTGTATTGCTTATTGAAGCTATGGCGCAAACAGGTGGAATTCTTGTTCTTAATACTGTTCCTGATCCGGGGAATTATTGGACTTACTTTTTAAAAATAGAATCGGCACGATTTAAGAATATGGTTAAACCGGGTGATACTGTTGTCTTTAAGCTCGATTTGATTTCGCCTATCAGACGTGGACTTTGCCACATGGGTGGGCAAGCATTTGTAGGCGACAAAGTTGTTATGGAAGCAGAAATGATGGCTCAAATTGTAAAAAAATCATGATTTCACCTCTTGCAGTAGTAAGTCCTAAAGCAAAAATCGGCAACAACGTAACCATTGAACCCTTTACAATGATTTATGATGATGTTGTTATTGGTGATAACACATGGATAGCTTCAAACGTAACTATATATGATGGCGCAAGAATAGGTAGCAACTGTCGCATATTTCCGGGTGCTGTAATTTCTGCAATTCCNNGAGTTTGTAACCATGAATAAAGGTACAACAGACAAAATGAAAACCACGCTGGGCAGTCATTGTTTGGTGATGGCCTATGCACACATTGCACACGATTGTCAGTTGGGTAATCATATCATCATGGCAAACAATGTTACACTGGCTGGACATGTAATAATTGAAGATTGGGCAATATTAGAAGGCTTGGTTGCAGTGCAACAGTTTGTTCATATTGGTGCACATAGTTTTATTGCAGGAGGTTCGTTGGTGCGAAAAAATGTTCCACCGTTCACTAAGGCAGCACGTGAGCCACTTTCTTATATAGGCATAAACAATATCGGTCTCAGACGCAGAGGTTTTACTAACGAAGATATTAATCACATTCAGGATATCTATCGCATATTGTTTGTTCAGAATAGCAACATTAAAAAAGCACTTACAGAAATTGAAAAAGAAATTCCTGAAAGTACACTGCGAAGTCAGATTGTTGAATTCATTCATAACTCGCCAAAAGGTTTGATGCGTGGTTTTACTCCATCAGACAACGATGATGAATAATTGAACAATTAATAATCACATCGTGTTTACTGTCAACTTAACTGAAGCCGGAAAAAAATTCAAACAGCACTGGATTTTCAGAAAATGTTC
>DKKR01000082.1 GCA_002455375.1 Bacteroidetes bacterium UBA6661 | reverse complement strand
AGTGTTTTAAAACAGAGGATAACAAAGAAGGTGTTGCAGCTTTTAAAGAAAAAAGAATCCCTGTTTTTAAAGGAAAGTAACTATTGATTACTTAATATTGTTTTAATTAAATATTTATTATGGAGGTGAATATAGAACAATTGGAAAAAGATTTCCAGGCAAAGATTGATGCAGGTATAAGTATTGAGCCTAAAGATTGGATGCCTGAACGGTATAGGCATCAGCTCATAAGAATGATGTCGCAGCATGCCCATAGCGAGGTGGTTGGAATGTTGCCCGAAGGGAACTGGATTACACGAGCACCATCGTTAATGCGAAAGATGGTGTTGTTAGCCAAAGTACAGGACGAAGCGGGGCATGGATTGTACATCTACAGTGCCACAGAAACTTTAGGCATCAGTCGTGATGAAATGATTAATCAGTTACTGACGGGTAAAGCAAAATATTCAAGTATTTTTAATTACCCCACATTAAACTGGGCAGACATGGGAGCAATAGGTTGGCTTGTGGATGGTGCAGCAATTGTAAACCAGACTGCATTGGCAAAATGTTCTTTTGGTCCCTATGCAAGAGCTATGCTACGTATCTGTAAAGAAGAAAATTTTCATCAGAAACAAGGCTATCAGATTTTAGCCAATATGATGCAGGGAACTGAAGCGCAAAAGCAAATGGTTCAGGATGCAGTGAACAGGTTTTGGTGGCCATCACTGATGATGTTTGGTCCGAGTGATAAAAACTCTCCGAACTCCGATGAACTCATGCGGTGGAAAGTTAAACTTTACAGCAATGACGATTTGCGTCAGCGGTTTATTGACAGAACAGTGCCACAGGCTGAAGCAATCGGCATAAAAATTCCGGATGATAAGTTGAAGTGGAATGAAAAAACACGTCACTATGAATGGGGTGAAATCAACTGGGATGAGTTTTATGCAGTTATTGGTGGTAATGGCCCCTGCAACAGACTTAGAATGAAGCAGCGCAACGATGCACATAAAAATGGTCAGTGGGTGCGCGAAGCCGCTATTGCATTTGCTGAAAAACGCAAAAAGAATAAAGCGGCATAAGTCTATAATTTCAACAATAATTATTTTAATTTTAGTTCACAATGTCCGACAAACAATTGCAATTATGGGAGGTGTTCACCCAAAAGAAAACCGGAATGTCTTTTGAGCATGCAGGAAGTGTAAGAGCAGCAGATAAAGAAATGGCATTACTAAATGCACGCGATGTTTACAGCAGACGTGGCGAAGCAACCTGCATTTGGGTAGTACCTTCTGAATGTATTTCATCTTCTTCTCCCGAAGATATTGCTTCCTTTTTTGAACCTTCAGATGATAAAATTTATCGTCACCCGAACTTTTATAAAACGCCTGATGGCATTAAGCAGGTTTAGTAATCATGAATAAAGATTTATTTGAATACACATTGCGTTTAGGTGATACAAGTCTCATTTTAAGTCAGCGTTTGGGTGAATGGTGTGGGCATGGTCCAATGCTTGAAGAAGATATTGCGCTCACCAATATTGCACTCGATTTGTTAGGACAAGCAAAAGCGTTTCTTGCTTATGCCGGTGAAATAGAGGGTAAAGGTCGTAATGAAGATGTTTTGGCTTTTCATAGAGATGCAAACCATTTCAGAAATTTATTGCTGACTGAACAACCTAATGTTGATTTTGGTTTTACAATTATCAGACAACTTTTTGTAAGTACGTGGCAGCATTATTTATATTCTGAGCTCACACACGCTACTGATAAAAATATGAGTGCCTTAGCTGTTAAATCATTGAAGGAGGTTAACTACCATTTGCGTTTTGCTTCGGATTGGACATTGCGTTTGGGAGATGGGACTGAAGAAAGTCATCAAAGAGTGCAGGCTGCAGTCAATGAACTATGGAATTATACCGGAGATCTTTTTGAGATTGATCAAGTTGATGAGGCGTTGTTAAAACTTGGAATTGCTGCTGACATGAAAAAGGTAGAAGCAAGTTGGAATAAACATATCAGGCAAGTGCTGAATGATGCCACGTTATCTGTGCCGGAGATTAATAATTTTATGCGAACAGGAAGCCGTAAAGGAGTTCATACAGAGTATCTTGGATTTATTCTTGCTGAAATGCAATTTTTGCCTCGTGCATATCCTGATGCAAAATGGTAAAGGATTCCATGAAAGAACAAAGTAGTTTAGAATCATCAGAAATTTTTCAGTTACTGTATGCCATTCCTGATCCTGAAGTGCCGGTAATTACAATTGGTGAGTTAGGTGTTTTACGAAGTGTTGATTGGGTTAACGGACAACTCAATATTACCATTACACCAACATACTCAGGTTGTCCTGCTATGTTTGCAATTGAAGCAGAAATTAAAACTATCTTAAAAGAAAATAACATCACTGATTTTAAACTAAAGACAGTACACTTTCCGGCATGGACTACGGACTGGCTTTCTGATGATGCTAAAAAGAAACTTTCTGAATACGGCATTGCACCACCACAACATTCATCACAAATAAAACATTTACGACCTGATGAGGTAAGTTTGCAGTGCCCCTTTTGTAATTCAGATAAAACACATCTTACCAGTTGGTTTGGGTCAACAGCATGCAAAGCACTTTATTTTTGTGATAATTGCAGACAACCATTCGAGCATTTTAAATGCCATCATTGATTTTTTCTTTTATCAGACTCATTTAAATAATTATTTTTCAGACTAATCTGATACTTTTTTAAACAGTGATAAAAGTCAGCCTTATCACTATCATTAGTCAATAGGTCTTCTTGCTGAGAATTGTTCATTTGTATATGATGATTCAAACAATTCTATAATAGTGGAAATGTGAAAACGATTCAGCTATGCAATTGAGTTTAAAGTTTAAGGTGCTTATTACACTTTTTATATTATTTAGTTTATATACTGCATTTGTTTACACCAAAGCAACTGCAGGTGCAACCTTTACAATGAACGATGATGCATATAAAGGTAAAATGCTCTATCAGAAATTTAACTGTACTGCATGCCATCAGCTTTATGGCTTAGGTGGATATCTTGGTCCTGAACTGACATCTGCCTATACTCAAAAAGCACAAAATGATGCATACTTTTCAGCAATACTAAAAAACGGAACCGTGCGTATGCCCGATTTTAATCTGAGTGATAATGAGGTTAAGCAAGTCATCGAGTATTTGAAATATATTGATCAAACATCAAAACAAATACCTGCTTACTAGAAGTCTAAACATGAAAACAAACAATAAATTCAATAGAGTATGAGAACTTCAATTTTATTAATACGCAATGTCGTATTGGTTGTACTGATGACCTTAATTGTTTCATCTTGTAAGAAAAAAGATGACGATGAAAACAAACTCAACCTTAATTTATCTTTTGCAGTTGACGGCAGTAAGCTTGAATTTAATAGCATAAAGTATGTAAATGCTGCAGCTAACAACTACAGTGTTTCGAAATTACATTTCTATATTTCTGCTTTTGAGTTTGAGAATGCTGACGGAAACAAGTTTACATTTGATAGTATCTTTTACGTTGATGCAGCAACTCAAACACCTTCTTTTGGTCTTGAAGGGCTGCCTGTTGGAAATTATAAATCATTACGTTTTTTAATTGGTCTTGACAGTCTGCATAACATCAGTCATGCTTTGCCAAATACAATTGATAATGAAAATATGAGTTGGCCGGATATGATGGGAGGAGGGTACCATTTTATGAAACTCGAAGGTAATTTTATGGATGGTGGAAATCCAACCGGATATGCAATGCATCTTGGGAAAAATGTACACGTGGTGCAAGTAAACATTCAAAAGGATTTTAAAATTTCAGGAGGTGCAGCAGCACTTAATCTGGAAATGAATATTAATGAATGGTTTTCTAATCCACATAACTACGACTTTAATGTTGATGGAAATTATTCAATGAGTGACAGTGTTGCCATGTCAAAACTGGCATTAAACGGAAAAGATGTTTTTAATATTCAATAATATGAAGCTAAAAGTAATTTTTACTGTATTGGTTGTTGGGTTACTCACTGTACTTGCCTGTAAAAAGGATAAGGATGATGATCCAATAAATAATCTTCCTCCATATAACCCGACTCCATATACTATTAATACACCATCGAATTTACCGGCAATGAATGTTCCATCATTCAACCCTACAACTGTTGAAGGTGTTTATCTTGGTCGAAAACTATATTACGACAAACTTTTACATCCTACAGGTACTTCATCATGTTCATCATGTCATATTCAGTCGCAAGGCTTTGCCGTTACAGGTACTAATATTATTCCACATGTTAACTTAGGCTATCAGAATAAGTTTTTATGGAATGGTGAAATTCAGGGAACATTGGAGGATGCCATGATGTTTGAGGTAGAAACTTTTTTTGGCACAGATGTTTCAAGACTTCAGAAAGATAGTTTATATCCTATTCTTTTTTATAAAGCATTTGGCAGTACAACTATTGATACTAAAAAGTGTGCTTATGCCTTGGCACAGTTTCTGAGAACAGTTGTTTCAGGAAACTCAAAGCTTGATCGTTTTATCCGTCACGAAGCTTTATTTACACCTGATGAAATACAGGGATTCAATATTTTCTTTTCTGAAAAAGGTGACTGCTTTCATTGCCACTCATTGTCATTGACTTCCGATGGTGATTTGCACAATATCGGACTTGATTCAGTTTTTACAGGTGTCAACGCTGGTTATTATAATGTCAGTCATAATGCAGCAGATTATGGAAAGTTTCGTACACCATCACTAAGAAATACTGCATTAAAAACAACCTTCATGCACGATGCACGGTTTACTACACTTGACCAGGTAATTGAACATTACAATACAGGTGTGAAACATTCACCATCACTCGATCCTGTTATGACAAAACCCGGCAAAGAATTGGGGTTACAACTTACTCCTCTTGAAAAACAAAAACTCAAAGCGTTTCTTCTAACACTAACCGATTCAACTTTCTTAACAAACCCGGATTTCTCTAATCCAAATTGAGTTTTATTCTGATTCAGTACTACATACAATGAACCATAGTCAGTCAAACAATTCAAATACCCACTTTTTATTTATTGCAGTTGCACTTTCTGTACTTATTGTAGGTGTGCTG
>DKKR01000048.1 GCA_002455375.1 Bacteroidetes bacterium UBA6661 | reverse complement strand
ACATCGGCCGGAGGTTCTGCAGGTCCAGATTTAACTTAAAGTATTCCAACCATGAATCTGAAACAATATGTCTGCTGTATTTTATTGGGATTAACTTCCATAAATTTGAAAGGGCAAGAAATTTTTTCAAAAGTATACGATAGTATAAGAGTATATGATGCTTTTAATCTTGATATAGGTTATATTGCATTTGGAGCATCATGGAATTCAAGTAAGGAATTTGGTTTGATTCTATCTGTTGATGATGAAGGAAATTTTCTTTGGGCGAAAAATATTGAAGATTCTTCTTCAAATCTGACTTTAACCAAGACAATTCGGTTAAAAAACAAACAGTTCTTAAGTATAGGAGCAGCATTTAATCCGCTTAATTTTACTAGTTATAACTTTATAATTAAAACTGATTCTATTGGTAATGTCATTGCAATAAAGAAGATCATGCCATCTGACTCTATTGGAGTTTTTGATGTAATCGAAAGTAGTAATGGTAATTTAACTTTTTGTGGAGGTATAAATTATGGAAATATTCCGCCTTTAGCGATTAATGATAGGCGATTCATAGTTTTTCAATCAGATAGTAATCTGCAATTAATTTGGGGTAAAATGTATAGTGGAAAATGTGAAGCTGGATTTAATGTCATAACTGAAACTATTAATAGTAATTTTGTTTTACAAGGTATGTTTACGGATACAATTAATTATCAGAATGTACCTTTTAACCCATTCAGGAGAGATATAATTGTAGCAACTTTAGATAAGCTAGGTAACATAGTGTGGTTCAAACGAATTGGCAACCCATTATTTCCTACAATACCTTCTTATGGTAAAGGCGTGTGCCAAGCAGGTAAAGTTGTTGTCTTTGATAATGGAGAAATACTCAACGTTTTTTCAACACAGTGGTATCCAACCCAATTTACCAATGGTAAAGATGATGTTATTTTGCAACAATTGGATAGCATGGGTAACGAACTTTATTCAACTAGGTTTGGTGATGAAACTTATGGATCACAAACATTCAACACTTTGACATTTGATGAACGTAATATTGTCTTTGATGCAGGTCAGTTTTTAATCAAATGTGATAGTTTGTTCCAAATACAATGGGTTAACAGTATGGCACAAGCCAATGGCTATGCTCTTTCATATCCATTAGAAGCAATTATTAAGTCAAACAATGACACTGGCTTTATAGGTTTTTTGCCTTTGTGGAAATCTAATAGTGCGCATCTTTGCCTTTTTAAAACCGATAGTTTGGGGCATTCAAATTGTCTTAACTTAGCTGTGCCATTTTTTACAAGCCCTGAAATAGTAGGTTCAGATGAAATTACCAATGATTTGATTACTGACACTTTGTTGGCGAGTTTAGATTCAACTATACAATTTTACAGTAGTAGTTATTTCACTAGCAATTCTATAATATGTAAAACTTCAACAGGTAAATTGGACTCCAATTTGGAAATAGGAATCCAAGTGCAACCGACTTTAGTTCTGGAGAATTTTTTCATTAAGGTAAGTGATGTCACTAGTAAATGGAAATTTGAAGTATTGAATCTAAATGGAAATATCATCATGTCAGAAAATATTCGATGCGATAATCAAAGTATTGATTTGAGCCAATTTGCCAAAGGAATGTATATTGTCAAAGTGTTTAATGAAAATAGTCAATTGTATGTTAAAATAGTAAAGCTATGAGAAATGTATTTTATTTATTGGTAATTAATTTAATTGTTAATCCCGTAAGTGCACAAGATTTGATTAATCCTTATATTCCATATACAGCAAATAATCATCCATCAATGGTCAGCATAGGCAATCCATTATATGTACAAACTGATCAGGTACCCTATATTTTGTTTCACAATCAGACATATTATAATGGAGAGTACGAAATTAGTATGGAAGAAAACTATTGGTATAATTTCATAAATAATACACTCCCTGTTAACCAGTGTTCAAGCAGCGGTGTTTTGAATTTTAGTTTTCGGCTTGCATTGGTTTCTTTTCCATTTGTTAACGAATGTGCCTATACTAATAATGCATGTAGTCAAACGCCAGTCAGAGAATTAACAATGCCCAACGAATTGTCAGGTCATTTTACCTACAATGTTGCTGACTCTGGATGGTATTACAACAGTAACCCTACAATTTTAATGAATTCTAGTGGAATGGTAAAGTTCGCTAGTTGTGGATACTCTGGTGGACAGAGTGGAGGAGGATCTCCAGTGGCAAATACATTGGTAACTAGTTGTTACCACGGAAGCCAATTAAATACACCCTATAGAAGAGCAATACCACACTCAGTCATTAAGCACACTGTATATGCACATTGCGACTACCCACCTAATGAAAATAATATTATTGGCCAATTTAGTTTTTATTACGACAATTCAAAAGGAAGAATGCGGTATTATCCGTTTTTTGCAACCAATGCTGTGCAGGCAGGTCCGGAAAATTATGATGTCATTTTTTATCCTATGTTAATAAAAAATCAAAACGAGATAGACCTCCCTAGCCAAACGTTATATTTAGGATATGATGAATCAGTTTACGATAACCATATTGTAATCAGTGATGGAGGAATTAATTATTTTAAACATTCGGAAATTAATCCAACATCAGCGTGTGTATCAAATCCATCATTTGCAGTGCCTGTAGAAATAGGGTCTCTTTTTAATGTATGGACACCTAATGCAGTTAACCCAAGTTTTTATTATCCATGCTATAGTTATATTTCAGCGCCATTAAGATCTGCAGAAGGTAATTATTTAGCAGGGTACGAAAAAAACCAACAAAATCAAATTGTTACAAAACCCGGCATCCGCCACAGTTACTTTATAGACCAAAACACCGATTTAAACATCATCAACCCAACAGAAAAAGAAATATATAACCCCAGCGAGGCTACCAT
>DKKR01000090.1 GCA_002455375.1 Bacteroidetes bacterium UBA6661 | reverse complement strand
TTGGTTTATACAACAGATAATTTGAGTAAGACCTGGGATGGAGTTGATTCAAAAGGAAATCTATCTCCGCAAGGTGTATATGTATATGCTCTTAAAGTAACAACTTACAGTGGTAAACACTACGATTATACTGGTAGTGTTTCGTTAATACGTTAAGTTTCTTTACCCAAATACACTTTTAAGAATATCATTAATACGTGCAGCAGGGTCTTTTCTGATCTTCAGTTCTTCTGCAGCTATTAGTTTAAAAAGGCCTTCAATCGCTTTGTCGGTAACGTATTGATTCAAGTCAGGATTTACTTTTTTCACAAATGGCACTTTGTTATAAGTTGACATTAGCGGATTCCAGTATTGCGTTATCTTTACTTTATTAAGTGAAGTTTGTACAATTGGCTTGAATGCAGCAATGAGTGCAGCATTTGAAGTGGTTTTTAAAAATTGTGTTGCTGCATCATTACCACCTCTTAAAATGGCAAGACCGTCATTAATAGTTATGTGCTGAATAGAGTTGATGAAAATTGGTGCTGCCGATTTTGCTGCATCCTCGGCTGCACGATTCAATGTTTTTACAAATTTGTCAACTTCTTTATCCATCCCCATACTACGTAAAGTATTTTCCGCATCACGTATTTCACGGGGGAAAGGTATTTTTATCAAAGGGTTTTTATAGAAGCCATCAAGTTTTGATGCTGATGCTGTGGAATTATTGGTGCCTACTTTTAGCGCTTCTCTAAGGCCACTAATGATATCATTATTTGCCAAACCTTCACCTTGATTTGAAGGGGTATTATTTGTTGCCTTAAAAATCTTTTTCTGTGCATAAGTTTGTTGCCCTATAAACACAAGTGCAATTAAAAGAAACCTTTTCATAATCTATTTTTTTAGAATTTTGTTTTTCAATTCAAACATATTGCCATTATGTGTCTGCAATCAATATTGTTTGTTTACTTAATCTGAAATTAATGCAGCTAAATTACTTAATTAATTTAAAGTTCATTTTATGATAACAAATGTAGAGCTAATTAATATTGGTGATGAATTGCTTATTGGACAAATTGTAAATACCAATGCAACATGGATTGGACAACAACTAAGTCTTTCCGGTTATTGGCTGAAACAAATTACAACCATTGGTGATAATGAACAGGAAATTATTGATGCTTTAAATGCTGCAAAGAGCAGGGCGCAAATTATTCTCATTACCGGTGGATTAGGGCCTACAAAAGATGATTTAACCAAGGATGTGTTGTGTAAATATTTTAATACACATCTTGTGTTTGACAAGCAGGCATATAGTGATATTGAAAATATTTTTCATGCACGCGGTAAGGTAGTTACAGAAACAAACAAGCGTCAGGCTGAGTTGCCTTCTGCATGTGTTCCAATTTATAATAAGAAAGGAACTGCTCCGGGAATGTGGTTCAATTATGGCGAACATGTTTTCGTCAGTATGCCGGGTGTGCCATTCGAAATGCAGGCAATGATGCAGAATGATGTACTACCTAAATTAAAGCAACAGTATAAAGCAATGCCTATTGTGCATAAAACTATTCTTACGCAAGGTATTGGTGAGAGTGACTTGTCAGATAGGATAGCATCATGGGAAAATGACTTACCTCCACATTTTAAATTAGCCTATCTGCCTGCAGCGGGAATGGTTCGTTTACGACTTACTGGTAAAGGTGTTGAAGACATGGAGCGAGACATGAATCAGAGAATTTCTAAACTCAAAGAGCTAATTGCACCCTACATATTCGGTTATGATGATGACACTATTCAATCTGTTGTAGGGAGTCTTTTGTTGGAAAAACAAAAAACCATTGCAGTTGCAGAAAGTTGTACGGGAGGATTTTTATCACATCTCATTACTTCAATCCCAGGAAGTTCAGCATACTTTATGGGAGGTACGGTGAGTTATAGCAATGCTTCAAAGATGAGTCAGTTAAGTGTAAGTGAACAATCATTGAAAGATTATGGTGCCGTCAGCGAAGCTGTTGCAATTGAAATGGCAATAGGAGCAAGAAAAATTTATAATACAGATTTTGCATTGAGTATAACCGGAATTGCCGGGCCGGGTGGCGGAAGTGTAGAAAAACCGATAGGCACAGTTTGGATGGGTATTGCTACACACGATTCTTGTTATGCCAGAAAATTTTTATTGGGTACAAACCGTCTGCGAATCATTCAGGTAGCTGCAGATACTGCATTAAATATGCTTAGAAAGGAAATAATTGAGCATTATTGAGGAATAAATTTGCAGATAAGGACAAAGTGATTACTTTTGCACCCTCAAAATAACAATGCGGGGTGGAGCAGGGGTAGCTCGTTGGGCTCATAACCCAAAGGTCGTTGGTTCGAATCCAGCCCCCGCTACTAAAAGATTAAGCTGCACAATTTGCAGCTTTTTTATTTCCTTTTATTCTTATTGATAGAAAAATTTTCAAAATTTATTCCCATTCTTAAAACAGAGTTGAAATATTATTAATCATGTCTGATTTTGTGGGCTAGATTTAAATCCGCAGAAAATTTTATTTTTGGAGAAACAAAATCAGTATTGGTATGACACATTTAATTAATATCAAAAGTCGAATGGCCATCAAGGAATATACTTTGCTGCTTTTCAGAATAGGTGTTTCATTGCTGATGCTTTACGGCCATGGTTATCCTAAATTGCAAAAAATATTCAGTGGAGCAGAAATACAATTTGCAGATCCGTTTGGGCTTGGCATGAAGATGTCTTTTTATTTGGTAGTTTTTGCTGAAGTAATTTGTTCTATATTTATCATACTTGGATTAAAAACGCGCATGGCTTCATCTGTATTGGTGTTTAATATGCTTGTAGCAACCTTCGTCATGGCTTCTAAAGGAGAGGTTCCGGAATTGGCGCTCATGTATTTTTTCTGTTACGTGCTGATTTTAATTTTCGGAGCAGGTAAATATTCTGTTGACTATAACCTTAATTCAAAGAAGAAAGGTAAGTTTTGATTTTGTGAAAAGTTTTTTCAAGAAGGATTGAAATCGTGAGTATTTATTTCCTTATTCTTCTGGAATAGTTTTTAAACTTTCCCAATCAAAGCCAGGTAAGTAAAAACAAAAGGGATTGAAATAAAAAGTCCATCAAAGCGATCGAGCATACCGCCATGACCCGGAAGAATGTTTCCTGAGTCTTTGATTTTAAGACTACGTTTAAGCATACTTTCAATCAAATCGCCAAAAGTTCCGGTAATTACTATCAGTAAACTAACAATCAGCCATTCTGATAAGGCAAGCTGTGTAAAAAACAAAGAATTAATATAACCTAAAAGCAATGCTGCAAGACAACCGCCAATACTGCCTTCCCAGGTCTTTTTTGGTGAATGTCGTTCGAAAAGTTTATGCTTTCCGAATTTCATACCCGAAAGATATGCACCGGTGTCACTTGCCCATAGAATTAAAAAATAACCGATGATGATTCCACTATGGTAGCCAGTATTTTCACCCGGCAAAAATGCCATAGAATTAAAGAGTGCAAGAGGTAATGTTAAATAAGCTACTCCCAGCAATGTATAAGCTATGTTTTCAAATGGTTTTTCAGATTTGAGATATAGCTCAAAAATGAAAATAAGAAAAAGCATAGGAATATTTATAAACAATAACTGCGCAGATGCCGTCCCCGAAGCTACTAATGCACTGGTAGCATAAAGAATCGCACTTAATACAATACCTGAAAAAATTCTTGGTGTCAGGTCGTTGCGGATAAACAGTTTATAAAACTCAATAATGCTCAACAGGTTGATGACCATGAAAAGTATCATGAATGTATAGGGGCTGAATTCAATTGCAGCAATCATAACTGCTACAAATACAGCGCCCGTAAATGCTCTTGTCCAAAAGTTATTCAAAGTTCGTTGTCTTTTATAATAAACCGTGCAAGCACTTCAAGTTTATCGAGTACATATATTTCAATATTGCCTATTAATCCCGGATAACTTGAATCATTTTTGTTGATTACCATGCTTTCAATATCATGTTCTTCCAATACAGCACGCACAATTTCAACTTTGTGTGGTTGTGTTGTAGTATATACCTTGACCCATTCTGCCGGTTTGTCCATATTCAGTTAGCTCATCATATTAAGTTGTTGCTCTAATGATTTTATTTTTTGTTCGGCATCTGATTTCTTTTTCTCTTCACTGGCAATAACCTCAGGCTTGGCTTTGCTGACAAAGTTTGCATTACCTAATTTCTTCATAACAGTGTCAAGAAAACCTTTGTTGTAAGCAATTTCTTTTTCAATGCGGAGACGTTCTGCAGCAGTATCAATATTCTGATCGAAAGGTATAGCATATTCTTGTGTTCCTGCCATAAAAGCAAATGCTTTATCAAAGCTATTGGCTTTTTCAATGCTGCTGACATTAGCTAATCTAAGTATGATATTATCAAATGTAGATAGATGTTTCTCTTTTGTTAGCAATTGTAATGGAGTTTTAGGGGATATACCTTTCTCGTTTCGAAAAGTTCTTAAAGTAGAAATAATGTTTTGTGCATGTGTCATACCTTCTAATATAGCATTATCTGTTGATGCTTGTTTGGGCCACATGCTTACGATAATACAATCTCTGTAATTTCTGTTTTTAAGTTCATGCCACAACTCTTCTGTAATAAATGGCATGAATGGATGTAGTATCTGCAGCAGGTTTTCAAAAATATCTATAGTTGTATTATAAGTTTCTGAATCTATTGCAACACTCCCATAAGGTGGTTTTATCATTTCTAAATACCATGCACAGAAATCATCCCAAAACAACTTGTATTTAATCATGAGCACTTCACTGATGCGCATTTTATCATAACTGTCGTTGATGAGTGTCAATTGTTCATTGAATTTTGATTTCATCCATGCTGTTGCAATCCTACCTGTTTCGGATTGGCGCAGTGATGCATCAGGCTGCCAGTTTTTTATCAGACGAAATGCATTCCACATTTTGTTGGCAAAATTCCGGCCTTGCTCACAATAAGATTCATCAAACAATAAGTCGTTGCCGGCAGGTGAAGAAAGCAACATGCCTACACGAACACCATCAGCACCATATTTATCAATCAACTCAAGTGGGTCAGGCGAATTGCCTAATGACTTACTCATTTTTCTGCCTAACTTATCACGAACAATGCCTGTAAGATAGACACGCTCAAATGGAATGTCATTTCGATATTCTAATCCTGCAATAATCATTCGTGCCACCCAAAAGAAAAGTATTTCAGGTGCTGTCACCAAATCGTTGGTAGGGTAGTAGTATTTAATCTCTTTGTTCGTTGGGTCTTTAAATCCGTCAAAAACACTTATAGGCCACAACCATGATGAAAACCAGGTATCTAATACGTCATCATCCTGTTTTATCTTATCTGCATTTATTTTTATGTTTTTTTCTTCAAACTTCGCCAATGCCTCCTGCGGAGTTTTGGCTACCACAAAATTTCCGGATTCATCATACCATGCCGGAATGCGTTGTCCCCACCATAGTTGTCGCGATATACACCAGTCTTTAACATTCTCCATCCAGTAGCGATAGGTACTGATAAATTTATCAGGAATCAGTTTGATGTTACCATTAACCACTGCTTCTAATGCAGGTTTACTGATTTCCGGCATATTCACAAACCATTGTAAACTCAGGCGAGGTTCAATAACTGCATCTGTACGTTCGCTATATCCTACTTTGTTTTTATAGTCTTCCGTCCTAATTAAGTGGCCACTTGCTTCAAGGTCTTTTGCGATTTTCTTTCTTACAATAAATCTATCCTCACCAATGTAGTGTCCTGCTGCCTCACTCATTTTACCATCGGGTGTCAACGTGTCAATGACTTCGAGTTTATGTTTTAATCCAAGGTTATAGTCGTTGATATCATGTGCAGGCGTTACCTTAAGTGCACCGGTTCCGAATTCCTTGTCAATGTAGTCGTCAAAAATTATGGGAACTCTTCTGTTCACAATAGGAATGATACAGAATTTTCCTTTTAAGTGTGTGTAACGTTCATCTTCAGGATGCACACAAACGGCAGTGTCGCCTAAAATAGTTTCAGGACGAACTGTTGCAATAGTAATCCATTCATCAGCAGTACCGTCAATTTTATATCTTACATAATATAGTTTTGAGTTAACGTCTTTATGTATTACTTCCTCATCACTTACAGCTGTCAACCCTGCAGGATCCCAGTTTACCATACGTAGTCCACGATAGATGTAGCCCTTATTATACAAGTCAATAAATACATCAATTACAGCTTCACTTAAATCGTCTTCCATTGTAAATCGTGTACGATCCCAATCGCAACTGCAACCTAATTTTTTTAATTGTTCAAGGATTATTCCTCCATATTTCTCTTTCCACTCCCAGGCATATTTTAAAAATTCATCCCTGCTTAATGATGATTTGGCAATACCTCTTTCTCTCAACATACCCACCACTTTTGCTTCGGTAGCAATGCTGGCATGGTCGGTTCCGGGTACCCAGCAGGCATTTTTACCCTGCATACGGGCAGTACGTATCAGTATATCCTGTATGGTATTGTTGAGGCAATGACCCATATGCAATACACCGGTAACATTTGGCGGGGGAATTACAATGGTATAGGGTTCCCTTTCATCGGGTGTGCTGTGAAAATATTTTTTATCCAGCCAGTGGCTGTACCATTTTTGCTCTAATGCCTGTGGTTCAAAATTTTTAGAAAGTTCCATGCTGTGCTGTCTTTTTCGGAGGGCGAAGGTACTGAAATAAGGGGATTTTTTGCTGTAACCACAAAGACGCAAAGGCACAAAGGAAAATAGGTTAATGCGAGACTGTTATTGAAGCATTTTAGTTGGTAAAAATTCACAAATTATAATTTCAGAAACTGTTTCCAGGAACACTATTGTGTATTTCTTTTTATACGAAATACATTTATAGCCAAACATTTTTTTTTCAGGATTGCGACACTCGGCATAAGACTTTCGGGGGTCCGCTAATTTTTCAAAGAAATCATAAACAGCATCAACAAATTTTTCTGCTGTTTTTACCATTCCTTTCGATTCAATAAACCAGGCAACGGAGGAAATACGCTCAGCAGCACTTAATCGTACTGTTATTTTTCTGATGCCCATTTTCTGATTAGTTTTTTACTGTAATTACGGGCTTCTTCTAAAGTAAATGTTTTGTCAGTTTTAGTTTTAAGTGCCGCAGATTTTTGTAGTGCTTTATATTCCTTTTCGGGAATTAAAACATATTTTTTTTTATCAATTACAATTTCAGTCATTTCAAATCTGTTTAACCAAATTTAATCATTATTCATGGAAGTTGACAAAATTACTCTCAGCGAATTCGCAATAGCATCCGTACTAGGTTCCCATTTTTTTCCATGCATTGCCGGGCAACTAAAATTAAACTGTATGAGCCTATTGCCAATATTGGTAAAAAATTAATAAAAGGTCGACCAGCTTCAAAAGGTGGTCGACCTTAGAAAAGAACTTTCAAAAAATGCTGTAATAAAACTATCAGGGTCTGACCTTCGGTGCCGATCCTAGTCTTTAACTCTCAAAGAATTGGCAATACTGTCTGCAACCGCTTCCCATTTTTTTCTAAGTTTTGCCGGGCAACTAAAGGTAAACTGTATAAGTCTATCGCCAATATTGGTAAAAAAAAGCATGTTGAAAGTATTGCTGCCATCATCCTGATTTATGTAGTATTTAATGTAGCTTATATTTTTCCAGTTTTGAAGATATATTCCATCGTCAATATAAGAGAAGGCTGTGCTTTTTTTCAGGGCTGTTAATTGTTTGTCTGCCCATTCGGGAATATCGTTGTCGGTTATTTTAATGTATCCAGCATCTGTAGGGTATTCAAATGCTAACCGTACCAATGCATTTTTTTTATTGATAATAATCCAATGCTTTGAAACCGGGGTACTGTCTTTTATTATCACAGGTAATTCCATTGGTAAATTGAACGTAAGGGGAAGTTCAATGGAGGCCAATCCTTCGGCCAGTTCAATGGTTTTCCAATCTTTTTTCTGGGCAACTAATAAAGTATTTACCAAAGAAAAAACTATTACAATAGTGAGCCTTTTTATCATATCGCTAAGATGCAGAATTTTAAAAATTGCATTATGCTTTACCTGTTAATTTATAAACCTGTAAGCCTATAAACTCTTTTAACAAGTTTTCCCAACTGTTGAGCGAATTGATGGAAGGTATAATGGCAGCCGGAAAACCAATGGGAAAATCCAATGCACTAATATGAGCAGGATATGCCTGCACCGGCACTCCTTTCTTTACAAATACTTTTTCTGCTCTTCGTATATGCATGGCCGAAGTTATTAAAAGATAAGGCCCTTTAATACCTGCACTATCTAAAACTCTTTTACTGAAATCGGCATTTTCAAAAGTATTGCGACTTTGATTTTCAATCAAAATATCGGCACTATCCACCCCAAATTCAAGCAGTTGTTCTTTGGCAAAATCGGCATCTTTATATTGCTGGTAAAATATTTTTCCACTGCCACCGCTTACCAGTATTTTTTGAATATGACCTTTTTTGTATAGTCGAACAGCCTGTAAAAACCTATCCGATGCATCACTAAAGTAGGCTTTATTGTTTTTAGCATCNNTTTACCTGCCATTGCAGGTTGAGTTGATGAATGATATAAGGGTTCGAAAAAAATAGGAACCAACAAACAGCAACCCATTTAAATCGCTTTTTCCATTTTTCCGATTTAAGTACCAATGCCAAAAAAATCCAAAGTATTAACCAATTGAACGGAGGTATTAAGAAGCCAAGTACTTTTGAAAGTATAAAGAACATTCCAAATATTTATGGGTGAATTTTAAAACCAAAATAGCGCAAAAAACAATGCGCCTTTCATTTAAATTTACAGGCATGAAAAAGATTTTTTACATACTACTATTGCTAAGCCATTTGGCCAGTGCTCAACATCAGGATTATTTTCCGGATACAACTCCCGGAATAAAAGAGCGTTTAGATGATTGGCAAGATCTAAAGTTTGGCCTGCTGATGCACTGGGGGCCATACAGCCAATGGGGTATTGTAGAAAGCTGGAGCATTTGCCCCGAAGATTTGAGTTGGGCTACCGGTGGGCGCAAACCCGGAGTGGCTGATAATTATTTTGGTTATTTACAAAAATATGAGGCGTTGCAAAAAACTTTTAACCCTGTAAATTTCAATCCTCAAAAATGGGCAGCGGCAGCCAAACATGCCGGTATGAAATACATGGTGTTTACCAGCAAACACCATGATGGATTTTGTATGTTCGATAGTAAGCAAACCGATTATACAGTTACCAATGCTGCCACGCCATTTTCTACCAACTCACAGGCCAATATAACCAAAGCAATTTTTGATGCGTTTAGAAAAAGCAATTTTTGGATTGGTGCATACTTTTCAAAACCCGACTGGCACAGTGATTATTATTGGTGGAAAAAATTTCCTCCCGCCGACCGTAATGCCAATTATAGCATTAATAAATATCCGGAACAATGGAAAAAGTTTACAGAATTTACCCATGCACAAATTGATGAGTTGGTAAGCAATTATGGCAAGTTGGATATTTTGTGGCTCGATGGCGGGTGGGTGAGAAAAACAAGTAACGAAGAAGTGAAAAATTATCTTGCCGATGTTTCCGAAGGCAGCCGTTGGGCACGCAATCCACAGAACCAGGATATTGATATGGATAAAATTGTGCTCAACTCCCGCAAGAAACAACCCGGTTTAATTGTGGTTGACAGGGCAGTACCCGGCGTAAATCAAAACTACTTAACACCCGAGCAACATATTCCTGAAAACGGTTTGCCCTACCCATGGGAAACCTGCATGACCATGGCCAATAGTTGGAGTTACGTACCCAACGATTTTTACAAACCCGCCAACGAACTCATAGAAAAATTGGTTGATATTGTAAGCAAGGGAGGAAACCTGCTGCTCAATATTGGCCCTTCGCCGATGGGTGAATTTGATTCGGCTGCCTACAACCGCTTGCAGCAAATAGGAGATTGGATGAAAATAAATAGTGAAGCAATTTATAACAGTAGAAGATATACGCATTTTGCAGAGGGCGAAAATATTAGATACACCCAATCGAAAGATGGAAAAAATATTTATGCATTTGTTTTTCAAAAACCTGGTAAGCAACTGTTGTTAACCAAAGTACCGGCAAAGCCCATGATGAAGGCGAAATTATTGGGAAGCAATAGCAAGGTAAACATCACAAAAATGCCCCAGGGTATTGCACTCAATTTATCAGCCGGTGCCGCAGAAAATTTAAACCATGTATGGGTTTTTAAACTCACAATACCGTAAGTTTGCTAAAAAATGTAGCATCGTATGTATGCAATTGTAGATATTGAAACCACGGGTGGCCATGCTTCGGGTAATGGTATTACCGAAATTGCCATTTGCATACACAATGGAAAAAAAGTGGTTGACAGGTATCATACCCTAATCAATCCTCATCAAAATATTCCGGTTTACATTACGGCGCTTACAGGAATTAGCAATCAAATGGTTTCCACTGCACCCGGTTTTGAAGAAGTGGCCGATGAAATTTTTGCATACCTCAACGATGCCGTTTTTGTAGCCCACAATGTAAATTTTGATTATTCATTTTTAAAACACCAACTTAAAAATTCGGGTTATGAACTCAATGTAAAAAAGTTGTGTACGGTAAGGTTGGGTCGAAAAATTTTTCCGGGGCTTCCATCTTATAGCCTGGGTAATTTTTGCAGAAGCATGGGTATTGAAATTGAAAATCGTCATAGAGCCCAGGGCGATGCAGATGCTACTGCTACCTTGTTCTCAAAAATGCTGCAGCAGGAGGGTGCGCAGGTGCACATTGATAAAATGCTGAAGAAAACTTCCTCGGAACAATGGCTGCCTACCTACCTCGATAAAGAAGTAATAGAGGCCTTACCCAACAAGCCTGGTGTATATTATTTTCATAATGCCAAGGGGAAAATTATTTATGTGGGTAAAGCCATTAATATTCGAAAAAGGGTTAGCAGTCATTTTACCCATAATGATGATGGTAAAAGAAGACAACATTTTTTGAGATTGGTAGCCAATATTACCTGCCAGGTTTGTGCCAACGAATTACATGCTTTGGTTTTAGAAAGTACCGAAATAAAAAGGCTTTGGCCTAAATACAATTACAGTCAAAAACAACCGACTCAAAAGTTTGGATTGTACAGTTTTGAAGATGGTAAAGGTTATATTCGGTTGGCAATTGATAAAAAGAAAAAACATTTAAAAGCTCATTATTATTTTAATTTATTGCACGAAGGCCTGGTGATGCTGATAAAGATGGCCGATCAGTTTGAGTTGGATAAAAAACTATGTTATATTGATAAAAGCCCAATTACAACAAAAGATATAGAGTTTTTAGAACCGCCTTCGCATTATAATAGAAAAGTTAATGCTGCCTTGCAGGCTTTGGAAGCACAGTTGCCGAGCTTTGCATTGGTAGATGATGCTGTTGAGACTAATAAAAAACTTTGCATGTTGGTAGAAAGAGGAAGTTTTTGGGGCATGGGTTATATTGATGCTACACATCAACCCACCAGCATTGTCCGTTTAAAAGAAATATTGTCGCCTTATGCCGATAACGATTTTATAAGAAATTCTATTTATTCTTTTGTTGAATTAAACCCAGATAAAAAAATACCATTGCCACCCCAGGCTGAAGCCCGGGGCTAGTCAATGAATTGCCCTGGCCTTTAGTTCAAGTTTAGTAATGAATTGCTCCGGCCTTTAGGCCGGTGTAAAAAAAATCAAATTTTTTTAGATTGATTTTCCATTATTTTGCAGCCCCAAAAAAAGTTGAATAAAGAAATATTGTACAAGAGTGCGACGCCAATGAAGCTGAATAATGGTTTGTTGTCGGGCTCATAAAAAATATATTATGTTTTCACAATTAATTGCACAAAAATTATTATTAAAACCGCAGCAGGTTGAAACGGTTTTACAATTATTGGCCGAAGGCTCTACCATTCCATTTATTGCCCGTTACCGCAAAGATGCTACCGGTGCTTTGGATGAAGTGCAAATACAGCAAATACAAGATGAAAATAAATTAATGAATGAATTTGCAGAGCGCAAAACATTTATTGAAAAAACCATTACCGAACAAGGTAAAATGACGGAGGCTTTGCAGGCTAAAATTGATGCAGCCATTACCATTAGTCAGTTAGAAGATATTTATTTGCCCTACAAACAAAAACGTAAAACAAAGGCAGTAGTAGCAAGAGAAAATGGTTTGCAACCATTGGCAGATTTATTGCTGGCACAAAATGATATTGACCTTGAGAAGGAAGCCACTGCTTTCATCAATGAAAAAGTGTTGACTACCGAAGCAGCTTTGCAAGGTGCAAGAGATATTATTGCCGAAACGGTAAATGAGGATACTATTGTGAGGGAGAAATTGCGTAGGCTTTTTGAGCAGGAAGCTACTTTAAAAAGTACGGTGATTGCCGATAAAGAAACCGAAGCCGCTAAGTACAAAGATTATTTTGCTTTTAGTGAAAAAATAGCCACTGTGCCAAGCCATAGAACTTTGGCAGTACTGCGTGGATTTTTAGAAGGTTACTTACGCATTTCCATAGAACCAATGGAAGAAACTGCGTTGGAAATTGTGGAAGTACTGTATGTAAAAGGCATGAGCCCTTGCAGCGATCAATTGCGTAAAGCCATTAAAGACGGTTATAGAAGACTGTTGCAACCCAGCTTAGAAACAGAATGCAGAACCAATTTAAAAACCGAAGCCGATGAAGAAGCCATCAATGTGTTTGCCGAAAACTTAAGGCAGTTATTATTGAGTTCGCCATTGGGTAGTAAAAAAATATTGGCTATTGACCCCGGTTATCGCACCGGATGCAAGGTTGTTTGTTTAGATGAAAAAGGGGAGTTGTTGATAAACGATTTAATTTATGTACATGAAAACAATAACAAATTGTATGATGCTGAACACAAAATAAAATCGTTGGTGAAGCTATATGGCATACAGGCTTTTGCCATTGGCGATGGTACAGCAGGCAGAGAAACAGAGCAGTTTGTGAAAAAGCTCGATTTGGGTTTGCCGGTTTTTTTGGTAAATGAAGATGGAGCCAGCATTTACTCGGCTTCGGAAATTGCCCGCCAGGAGTTTCCGGATTATGATATTACGGTAAGAGGTGCTGTAAGCATTGGAAGAAGGTTGATGGATCCCCTGGCTGAACTGGTAAAAATTGATCCAAAAAGTATTGGAGTGGGGCAGTACCAGCACGATGTAAATCAACCGAGGTTAAAAGAGCGGTTAGACCAAACCGTTATGAGCTGTGTAAACAGTGTAGGTGTAAATGTAAACACTGCCAGTAAACATTTATTAAGTTATGTAAGTGGTATTGGAAGTACGTTGGCAGAAAATATTGTGAGCTATCGCAGGCAGGAAGGTCAGTTTACCAGTCGCAAACAATTGTTGAAAGTGGCAAGGCTTGGAGGAAAAGCTTATGAACAATGTGCAGGCTTTTTGCGCATACCAAACGCTGCAGATGTGCTCGACAGTAGCGCTGTTCATCCGGAGGCATACGAGTTGGTGGAAACCATGGCCAAAGACCTGAATGTAAAAGTGAATGACATGATTGGCAATGAAACCTTATTAAAAAGTATTCCTACAAAAAAATACATCAGCGAAAAATTTGGAGAGCATACCATCAACGATATTTTAAATGAGTTAAAAAAACCCGGGTTAGATCCACGCAGCGAAGCACAGCTTTTTGAGTTCGCTAATATTTATTCCATTGACGATGTGCATGTGGGTATGGAAGTGCCGGGAATGGTTACCAACCTTACCCGCTTTGGTGCTTTTGTGGATATTGGTGTAAAGCAGGATGGGCTGGTGCATGTAAGTGAAATTGCACATAAATATATTCAAGACCCATCGGAAGTATTAAAACTAAACCAGCCTGTAAAAGTAAAAGTGCTGGAAGTAGATGTGGCTCGCAAAAGAATTGCTTTGTCTATCAAGCAAACAGAACCTGCGCCTGCACATCAACCAAAAAAAGATTTTAGGGGCAATAATTCTTTTCAACAAAACAAAAAAGAAGCGGCTCCTTCCAACAATATGCATGATGCATTGGCTGCACTAAAGAATAAGTTTGGGAAATAGGGAGTTGTAGAACATTAGTACAATAATAAAAGTATCGTTCAATATTTTTTGAATGCCAAATTTTAAGGCTTCATTGGTGGCTGGTTGGAGACCAGGCCACGGCTCGTTAAGTGTGGAAAATAAATTTTTTAGAGCTGGATGCTTGCAACTTAAAGCTTAATACCCTGCTATATTTTTTTCTAACAAATCAATAAAATGTTGGCGGCTTATCATGCAGGCACCTAAGCTTTCTAAATGTGGAGTGTGCAATTGGCAATCTACCAACTGAACATTTTCTTTTTGCAATTGTTGTACATATTGAATAAAGGCAAATTTACTGGCATTGCTCACATGGCTAAACATACTTTCGCCAAAGAAAACATTGCCCAATCTTATTCCATATAAACCCCCAACAAGTTTACCATGTTGCCATGCCTCGGCACTATGTGCAAATCCGAGCCGGTGTAATTGAATATAGGCAGCTTTCATTTCATCGGTTATCCAGGTGCCGTGTTGTCCTTTTCTTATTGCCATAGCGCAATTGCCGATAACATTTTCAAAGGCCTGGTTGATTTTAAATTCAAAAGTTTTCTTTTTGCAAACTGCCTGCATGCTTTTACTAATTTTTATTTCTGCCGGAAACAAAACAAACCTGGGGTTGGGGCTCCACCAGCAAATGGGCTCATCTTCATTAAACCATGGAAAAATACCGGAACGATAGGCCAGCAATAATCTTTGTGGATTTAAGTCGCCGCCAATGGCGAGTAAACCGCTTTCATCTGCCTGCTCCACGGGTGGAAAATATAATTGCTCGTTGAGTAAATACATGAAAAATATTAAGCAACCAGTTCTTCAATGGTAGCATTAATCAGTCGTTCGTTGATGGCGTCGCACTGAGGTTTCAGCATTTCGTAACTTCCTTTTTTTACAGCGCATTTGCCTTTAAAATGTATAAGTATGCTACATTGCTCTGCCTGTTCTTCGGTATGGCCGCAAATTTTTACAAGGGTTTCTATTACCCAGTCGAATGTGTTTACATCATCGTTCCATACAATAAGATTGAAACCTTCTGATGCTTCGGTAAGCACATCTGTTTCTTTTTCAGATTGTGTAAATGAATTATATGAAGAAGAAATATTCATGCAATGCAAAAGTAAAAAAATATTGTTGAGAGAAGAAGCATTAAAAAAAGCCATGAAAAATTCGAGGCGTTTTGTGGGAGCTACTGGTGTCGAACCAGTGCCGCTCCCGATTGTAAATCGGGATGCTCTAAAGCAACTGAGCTAAAATAAAAACGCCTCGATAATATCGAGGCGTTTGGTGGGAGCTACTGGGGTCGAACCAGTGACCCCCTGCTTGTAAGGCAGGTGCTCTAAACCAACTGAGCTAAGCTCCCTTTCCGTTTTGCGGAGTGCAAAGATAGGAGTTAAATATTTTCAGCAAAATTTTTTTTGATTTTTTTAAAGAGGAAAAATAAAACGCTTTGTGCTTGTAAAATTGAAGCCTGTATTTTTAATTATTAAAATAATTTATTATCCGCTCACAGAAAATAGCCCGGTTTCATAACCATACAACCCAACCGCACACCCCGAAACAATTACATATTCTGCTTAGTAACCATCCAACCGAAAGTACCTTGTTCAACCGGCCAATAACCTTGGGCAGGCAGTACTTCGTTTATCGGTTTCCGTTAGTGGTAAAAAATAAATTCATGCGAAGCATATTGATAGAATCGGGTGAAGCAACGGAGCGGCTACGCTTCCACTGCGGAAGTGGAATAGTGTACAAGCTAACTGCTATAAAGCTTTATTGATGAAAAATAATACCGTTTTTTATTACACTTGAGGTGGGCTATTGTACTGAAAACATCGGTTCGCAGATCCTGAGCCAGGATAGGATGAAGCAGGTGAACTTTTTAGATCCGTCGCTAACAATAACAGGTAAGTAGGGTGGATTTTTTTGTGGAACATTTAAGCAGTAGGGATATGCCGCCGTTTTACAACTATCAATCCAAATTACATAAAAACTTTTGTTGAGTACTTTGCTTTATTCTTTTGCTCGCTTTAATATTAATAGTTCAAGTTGCTCAGTAATTCTAAAATTGGTTGCTTTTATTTTGGAAAGTATTGGCCTAACAGAAGGGATTATGCCGGCTAATTTTGCATCAACAATAACTCCAATAGTTCCTATAATTGTCAAGCCAAGTTGATGGGCAAGTTTTCTGCCTTTCAGATCATCTATTATAAGCAAGCAATCATTCAATTCAACAGCTAGCGCAATTGCACTAGCTTCTCCTTTGTCAACAGATGCTTCAATGATGGATTGATAATTTTTGTCAGTGGGTTGCCTTAATTCAATCCAAACTGGTAAAGGTTGGCCAAACTCATCAACAACTTCAGTAGTGGTGATTATTGTTCCGAATAATTTATTTAAGATAGCAAGTTCGCCAATTTTGTCTAACAAGATTAGGCAACTCGTATCAGAGATGATAGTTTTGTGCATCAAGTATATCTTTTTCTAATTCGGTTTCAGAGTAACTAAAAACCGATACATCATAACTACCCAAAACTTCCATAAAAGTACGTTTAGTATAGCCTGCAAGTTCGGCAGCTTGCCCCAATGATAGCGAACCTTTCTCGTATAGTTTGGCAGCAAGCATGGTTTTCGCTTCCCTTTCATCTAAATTGTCTGGTATTTGCACTATCATTGTCTTCATACTTCAAATTTAATCAAAATTATCAGAGGAGATATTTTTTGCCTATAAGAATGTTTTAATCTCACACTCACTCAATTTTACAACAGTATCTGTGGAGGAGTCTCAGCCGGTTTGGTTTTGCCAAAGGCAAAAATCAATTCAAGCGAAGCATATTGATAGAATCGG
>DKKR01000054.1:2540-2721 GCA_002455375.1 Bacteroidetes bacterium UBA6661 | reverse complement strand
TGATATTACTGTTTTAACAGATGGCACCAATCCTTATCCTGATTTTGGGACATCAAGCTGCTCGCCACCGTTAAGAAACAGTGCTCCTGTTGAAAAGCTTGAAGAAACGGCTGCACAGGCAGTGCCTGATGATGAAGGCGCTAAGTTTACGGCATTAAGCGCGAAAATAAACCTGCGCAAG
>DKKR01000054.1:0-2535 GCA_002455375.1 Bacteroidetes bacterium UBA6661 | reverse complement strand
TGCTTGCCGCTGTGCCCGCTTACAGGGATTCGAGCCTGCTGCTCGAAAACTTTGATGACAGCGTGGCGATAGCCAACATTGGAGCTTATGTGACGGTTAAGGAGCAAATGGCATTGCTTGCCGACAGCGCACTGTTAAGCGACTCGGCTTCACTGGCGGCTTTTGTTACCACAGCTTTATCATTGAACAGCGCACTNNGTACAGCAGCAATCAAAAGCAGTTTAATGAATTGTTTTTAGGTTTTCTTGCCAACGGGCGCATATTTACAGGGGCTGACAGTGTTAACCTGTTTGACCTAGCAAACCAATGCCTGTATTCAGGCGGACCCGGTGTAATGGAGGCGCGGGCACTGTACAACCTCATTGACAGACGATATTATTTTAACGACAGGGCGCTTTGCTCATTAATGGGAGGTGGCGGCAGCAGAAAAGCGGGCGAAACAACGGCAAAAGAAAAAATCGATTTTGTTATTGGCATTTATCCCAATCCTACTAATGGATTGCTTAACCTGAGCCTGAGCGAAGAACCGGTGAATGGCGTATTCAGGCTCAAAGATGTAACGGGTAGAGAAGTGCTGAAAGTAAAATTAGCTCAAAAGCCAAAACAAGCATTCAGTATTGAAAATCTTAGCCCGGGTGTATATTTTTATACAGTTTCATCCGCTAAAACCGATGATGTTAACGGCAAGGTCATACTTGTTAANNGGCTTTTTTGTATATTTGTTTTATGAGAAAATTGTTTTCCTTGTTATTTACTCTTATGGTTAATTTATTACTTGGTCAAAAGAATGATAATTATTGGCCATTGGCATATAGTTATGGAATCGGTTCCGTTTATTATTATAACATGGAATTTACAAATGGTTATGCCGATACGGTATCCTATCAAAGAAAAATGAAATTTTACATGGGAAATGCAGCCATAAGCGATTCATCGGGTGATTTGCAGTTTTATACCAATGGTATATGGATAGCCAACAGGCAGCATGATACCATGCAGTACAGTTTAAATTTTAATCCGAGTTATTCTATCGGGGGGGGGTGGCTTCCAACTTTATGCAACCGGCTATCACCTTTCCGTTTGGCGATGGCGGCAGCAGGTATTATTTAGTGCATGAAAACGGAGAATATTTTTTTAATAAGGACAGTGCTAATGATATTCAGCCTTTCAGTTTACGATATACAGTTATTGATATGCAGGGCGATAGCGGTAACGGGGCTGTTGATACTAATTACAAGAGTGTTGTCGCAATAAACGACACCTTGCTTTTAGGGCGTATAACAGCCTGCAAACATGCTAACGGCAGAGACTGGTGGGTGGTAACGCACCAGTATTATTCCGATATGTATTATAAATTATTATTCACCCCTTATGGTGTTTTTGGTCCTTACACGCAGCACATTGGAGTATTTTGTTATCCTAAATTTGCAGGGGGATTGGCAGATTATGATGTTACTGGCATGGCTTGTTTTTCACCTGACGGGAGCAAATATGCTATGTTTGGTGCCGACAATAGAATAGAATTATTTGATTTTGACAGGTGCACCGGGTTATTCAGCAATTACATAACTACTATATTACCTGATACCGTGAGTGCAGGTATTGCCTGTAGTTTTTCCCCCAACAGCAGGTATATGTATGCGAATAATTATACAAAAGCGTATCAGTATGATACCTACTCTTCCAATTTTGCAGCAAGTGCAGTTGATGTGGCTACATTTGATGGCTATTCTGCGCCAAATCCTGCATGGTTTTTTCTTAACCAGTTAGCTCCTGACGGCAGAATTTACATAAGTGCAAGAAATTTTCCGAGAATACTGCATGTCATAGAAAATCCTGATAGTGCAGGAGCAGCCTGTAATTTTAATCAGCACAGTTTTATATTACCTCAAAATTATGGAGGTAATATGACATTACCTAACTTTCCTAATTACCGTTTAGGAAGGTTGGTTGGCAGTGCATGTGATACACTTACAAACCTCACCTATACCCCCCAACCCCCTAAAGGGGGAGTAACGGTAATGCCTAATCCCAATACAGGTAATTTTATAATAAGCTATGATTTGCCTCAAAACACATCAGGCACTTTGCAGATAATGGATGTTATGGGTAAAGAAGTTTATTTTAAAACATTGCCTCAGTGGAGCACCATGCAGCGTATTAATTTAAGTTCGCTTTCAGCAGGTGTGTATGTAGTTAAAATAAATAATGGTATTAATGCAGGGTATGCAAGGTTCGTGAAGGAGTAACTGTTTACTGTTGGCTAATCTCTTTTTAAAAAACGGCAAGGTCATACTTGTTAAATAAAAGCTAAAAAAAGCCACGCTTATAGCGTGGCTTTTTTGTATATTTGTTTTATGAGAAAGTCGTTTTCCTTATTATTTACCCTTATGGTTAATTTATTGCTTGGCCAAAAGAATGATAATTGTTGGCCATTGGCGTATAGTAATGGAATCGGTTCTGTTTATTATTATAACATGGAATTTACAAATGGTTATGCCGATACGGTATCCTATCAAAGAAAAATGAAATTTT
>DKKR01000032.1:3060-8239 GCA_002455375.1 Bacteroidetes bacterium UBA6661 | reverse complement strand
ATTTTTTTCACAGACTGCCGTTAGCGGTCATTGTAGGACGACTACCCAACTTTAAGTAAGACAACAGAATGAAAAGAAGAATTACATACATCGTGCTGACAATTTTGGCTTTGACAGCGTGTAACGAAAACAAGAAAGAAGCAACAAATAACAGTATGACAACATCGGTAACAGAGAAAGCAACAATGAAAAGTGGTTTTTCCGAAGTAAACGGAATAAAAATGTATTACGAAATTTATGGACAAGGCAAACCCCTTTTTCTTTTACATGGTGGCGGTTCAACCATTCAGACAACTTTCGGCAGAGTAATTCCTCTATTCTCAAAGGACAGACAACTAATTTGTGTTGAATTACAAGCACATGGACGGACTGGTGACCGTAATACTCCCATTTCATTTGAACAGGATGCAGACGATGTTGCTGCTTTACTTAAAAATTTAAATGTTCACAAAGCTGACATTTTTGGTTTTAGCAATGGAGGCAACACAGCTTTACAAGTTGCAATTAGACATCCTGAAGTTTGTAATAAAGTAGTTGCAGGTTCTGTCTTACTTAAACGTAACGGGACATTCCCACAGTTTTGGGAGTTTATGAAAAATGGAACTTTTGACCAAATGCCTCAGCAATACAAAGACGCATTTATCAAAGTAAATCCCGACAGCACAAAACTGATAACTATGTATCAAAAATGTGCAGACCGAGTAATAAACCTAAAAGACTTTACAGACGAACAAATAAAATCAATTAAAGCTCCTGTTTTACTCATAAATGGTGACCAAGATGTTGCAACCGCTGAACACATTGTGGCTATGTCAAAGTTAATTCCGAACTGCAAATTAGCAATTATTCCAGGCGGACATGGAGCATATATTGGAGAGATTACGACCTTAAACGCTGACTATAAAGAGAGTGAATTTATCATTCCATTAATTGAAAAATTTCTTGACGAAAAAACCAAACAATAATGCTGAGTGATAACAACAAAGAAGAAGAACGACCCGGTAACATGTGTTTGGCGTCATGCGGGGTGAAGTGCTTAAATTCAAGTTCGGTTTTCCAATTGGACTTTAGTGCTGTGTTGACAGTTTTGAGCTCCGAAATCCCGCACGAACGCCAAGCGCAAAAACGTCAGGCTGTGAAAAAAGTCAGTTTCTCTTAAAATATTATTGCTAAAATTATCGCACAAGCATTCGCTTGCGCTTTAAGACTGTTTGATTTTAAGCAGCAAGATTATGTTGTAAAAAATTGAGTAGCCTAAAATGGCTGATATGAAGTCTTATTTAAGAAAAACAAGTATCTCCGGGATACTTAGGTGTCCAATTTTTTAGTACTTCCATCAGTTTATCAAAGCCTAAGATATTTTTGGCTCGTTTTATATTGTAAACTGTCATGATGAGTGCCAATTCTCCGTTTACTTTTTTTAGTCACCTAAGGTTGGTATAATACAAATTCCACTGCCGCTTTATTGTACCAAAAATATGTTCGTTAATTTATTCAGATTATTTTACTTTATTTCAATGGTCTTCATGATTTCAGCTTCGCTCCAATTCTTGTCGTTTGCGGTATAGTTCAGGGTTGGATTCGTAGTTGTGTTTGTTGCGTTCTACTGCTTCGGAATATTCGCTACGTTCTATTTCTCTCCGTCCATCGTGTCTGCCGGTGCAGAGGTGTTTTACAGGGCAAGTGTTACAAGCTGCTGTTCGGTATTTTTTAAATTGATAAGAGATATCTTCACTACGTTTCTTAGTGTGCCAATTTCCAGTACTACTTAGTGTTTGACCTTATGTGCATGAATAGGTGTTCCCAGCTTTTTTCTTCTCACTTTGCACCAACGTCTGAATACCGAGCTCTTTTAAATCTAATTTATCTAAAAAAGCATCTATAAAACGAATTTCGTTGTCCTTGGTTATCTGGCTCTCTAAGTTTGAAAATGTAATTTGTTCGCGGTTGACACCTTGTATTTGTGGCATTTTTATTTGCTGTTTTACTCCTTAAAACTATGGAAATTAATTTATATTTGTAAATGATTTTAGATTATTTTTTCACGACTTGTCCCGATTGCTCGGGAGACTGCCGTTATGTTCCATTCAACAATAAACTCATCAATCATAAATTCAGATATTAAATTAATTTCCATATCTTTGAAACAGAGATACTAAATAAATTAAAATGTACAAACCAATTGAAATAAATAGAGAAAATCTGACCATTATGGGAGTTAAGTTTCCTAATATTAGGTCATTGGAGAGTACTGCAAATGCTTTAGGAACTAACATGTTCGAAGGGTTTGAACCAACTAAAGAACTCATTCAATTATATTTAGATTGGAAAAATGGAGAGATTATAGAAACAGATTTCTTGAGTAGATTATACTCTATTTATGGAAAATAGCTATAGATACATTGATCCTGATTTCAAATACACTAATAAAAATGGTGTATTATACAATTTAGCTAACATAGAAAATGAGGACGTTCTCGCAGTTTTTGAAAGCTTAAAAGTTTCTAAAAGGCTTGAAGAATTATATGAAAACCCTATCCAAATCATAGATTCCGAGTCATTAATTTACATACATCGTTACTTATTTCAAGATGTTTACGAATGGGCAGGTAAAACGAGAACTGTAAATATAAGTAAAGACGGAAAACCGTTTTTTGAAGGTGAACGATTTGAAACAGGTTTTAAGTATGTAAACAGTTTAATAACTGATTTTAAAAACATTGAGATTAATGATAAGAGGAAAATTGCGAGAACACTTGCCGAAATTTTGGATAATGTCAATTTCTTACATCCTTTTCGTGAAGGAAATGGAAGAACTCAACGTGAATTTTTGAGATTATTGGCTTTAGAAAAAGGGTTTACATTAAATCTCAACCCTCCTGACAATAAAGAAATCTTTGAGAGATATATGAACGGAACCATTAATAGTGACGTTGAAGTTTTATCCCATTTGATATTCGAAATAATCAATTAAAACATGAACGAAAGCATAACATGCTATTACTCGCAAGCCGAAATAACCGCTTCGATTAGCATTTTTCGTTAGAAAAAAATCTTATCTTCGTATCTAAGTTTAATGCTTAAAGTCGGTCAGCGAGTAGTAGCTTTCCGTTGGTAGCAAACTTATCGTGCTGTGCTATTGCCCTTTTGCATGCTGCATTGATAGAAATATAAAGTTCCAAACAACGTAGTTGTGCTTTCTTTTTTTTGAATGATAAACTGATTTTGCTTTAGTAAGTTAGTGAATATACCTTTTTTTAAATCATCAGTTGTTTTTCTGCCACCAACGGTTTGTAAAATAAAAAACCCTATTGTAGAAAGTATTGTTTTGGGGTTTCCCCAATCCATAATGAGCAAATGCCCTTCATTAGTTAATATTCGATTTATTTCATGCAAAGTTTTAAGTTTTTCATCCGGAAGTAAATTGCAGAATAGCAGACTGGAAATTACTGTATGAGCATTTTTGTTTTCAAAAGGGAGAAGTGATGAGGAAGCATGAATCAACATAATTTTATTTTGTGAAATTTTATTCAGTTTCCCCTCTAATATGGATAATGCTCTTTTGTCTGCATCTACTGCGTAAATAGGGACAGTAGTAAATTTTTTGGCAAGGGGAAGTGTTAACCCTCCGGTACTACAGCCTAATTCAATGATGTTTTGAGGGTTCAGCTTCTCAACCATGTCAATCATTGTCTGACGCAACTTTTTCTCTGGCAACAATATGCCAAAAAGAAAATCATAAAAAGGAGTTAGAAAATGAAAGCGTAGTGATGGAACAAATTCAGTCACATCATCAGTTATTAGGTGTACATTCCTCCATTTACATGCAGCACCTGACCGGTTATGTATGTACTCAAATCAGATGCAAAAAATAAAACTGCATTAGCAATATCATCTACGGTTCCACCGCGTTTCATGGGTATAACATCTGTCCAGCCTTTTACAGTTGCAGGGTCTAATGCGCCTGTCATTTCTGTTTCAATAAAACCAGGGGCTATGGCATTGCAACGAATATTACGGGAGCCTAATTCCAATGCTACAGATTTCGTAAAGCCAATCATTCCTGCTTTGCTTGCTGCATAATTGGCTTGTCCGGCATTACCTTTTTCACCAACAACAGACGTAATGTTTATAATAGAGCCTGATCGTTGCTTGAGCATTGATTTCTGAATATGCTTTGTAGTATTAAAACAAGATTTCAGGTTGGTACGAAGCACTTCATCAAATTGCTCTTCTGTCATTCGCATCAGCAAATTATCACGTGTTATGCCTGCATTGTTTACCAGAATATCTATTTTTTCAAAATCTGCCAGAACCTGATTAATCAGTTGCTCGGAAGCATTAAACTGCGATGCATCACTTTGATAACCTTTAGCTTTCACACCATGTGATTTTAAAGTGTTTTCTAATTCCATTCCTTTTTCAGGTGATGATAGATAGGTAAAGGCAATGTGTGCACCATGTTGTGCCAAGGTAAGGGCAATACCTCTTCCAATACCGCGCGAGGCACCGGTAATTAATACAACTTTGTTTTCGAGTAGTTTCATACCATTAGATTTTGACAATTGAATTAAAGTTCTACATTTGCGGTTCAAATATATAGCTAAACTTTAAAAGTGATGAAAAAACTATTATTCAGTGTTGCTTTAGTAGCAATGGCGTTGACTGTAAACGCACAAAAATTTAAAATTGGTTTAGGTGGTGGCTTTAACAGCACCTGGCTGATGAATAAAAACGTGTTTGATGCCGATGATGATTTGAATGTTGCCATGTCCTTTGGCGGTCAATTCGGATTGAAAACAGAGTACTATTTTAATGATAAATTAGCTCTCGAACTGGGGATTATGCGTGCCGGTCACAATCAAAAGTATGATTTAAATGATGGTGATGACCAGCTAACATTAAAATTACGCTATTTAGATGTTCCATTATTACTGCGTTTAGGTGGTGATAAGGGTGGATATTTTGAATTTGGACCTCAATTCAGTTTTCTGAATAGTGCCAAAGATGTTGATGACGATGGTGATTCACGTAATGTGAAAGGATCACTTAAAGGAGCCAATATTGGTCTTGTAATTGGTTTTGGAGTTGATGTTGATTTAAGCGAGCAATTTACATTGACTGCAGGAATGCGTTTGGGTTATGGTTTCAGCGATGTTACTAAGAAGTATTCCAATGC
>DKKR01000032.1:0-2947 GCA_002455375.1 Bacteroidetes bacterium UBA6661 | reverse complement strand
TTGATGATAGTGGTGATGGTGAGAAAACGCTATCGGCAATGCTTAAAGCTATTGCACACCGGGGTCCTGATGCAAGCAAAATATTCATCAATCAGAATGTGCATCTCGGACATAACAGACTCAGCATAATTGACCTGAGTTCCGATGCCGATCAGCCCATGCACGACAGTGGATTGACTATTGTTTACAATGGAGAAATTTACAATTACATTGAACTTCGGACAGAATTGGAAAGGAATGGCGAGATCTTTAAAACAAAAAGCGATACAGAGGTTATCTTAAAAGCCTATCAGCAGTGGGGAGAAAAGTGTGTTGAACATTTTGTTGGCATGTGGGCATTTGCCTTATGGGATAAAAATGAAAACAAACTTTTTTGTTCGCGCGACAGATTCGGGATAAAACCGTTTTACTACATAAACAACAATAACAAATTTTATTTCGGATCAGAGTATAAGGCATTAAAACCTACTCCTGTTTTTTCAAACGAAATTAATCAATATCAGGTGTTGCGTGGTTTACAAATGGGATGGATTTGTTATGAGGACGAAACCTATTTTGATGTCATCAAAGCATTGCCCGCAGCGCATAATTTGGTCTATTATCGTGATAAAGCAGAAATTAAAATCTATCGTTACTGGTCGTTGCAGACAGGAATTTATTCCAACTTGAGTTTTGATGAAAAGTGCGCTACATTTTATGAGTTATTCTCTCAATCAGTCAAGTTGCATTATAGAAGTGATGTGCCTGTGGCAAGCTGCCTTAGTGGAGGATTAGACAGCAGCGCCATTGTGAGCATGGTGCAAGAACAGCATCCCGGAATGACCTATAAGACCTTTAGCATTTATTATGAAGGTAAAGGCGATGTGGATGAGCGTCCATTTGTGAATGAAGTATTAAAAAAATATCCTTCTCTGAAACCATATTATTTTTCGCCTTCAGATAGTCAGGTAACAGAACATTTTCATCATGCCTTATATCATGCTGATGTGCCAAGTACAGGTTCATCCTTTATTTCTCAATATTTTCTGATGAAACTGATTAAAGAGCAGGGAATAAAAGTTGTGTTGGATGGGCAAGGTGCTGATGAGTATCTGGCAGGGTACAAACATACATTTTATCGTATGGTTGCCGATGTGCTTTCGTCAGGACAGGTTAGTCAGGCATTGGCACTTACGGGTATTGTGTCGAAGAACCAGGCGTTGTCTTCTAAGCAGCAGTTTGCTCATTTAGGCAAAAGTTTATTGAGTGTTGCAAAGAGCGAGCAAAAGTTATATTCACTTGAATACCTGAAGTATTATCCATTTATGGGTAAGGATAAACATATTCCATTTTGGTTAGACAAGGTTGAAGGCAACAGAACAGATAACTTTCTGTATCATCTCCTTTTTACTACAAGTCTGCCATCACTGCTGCAATACGAAGACCGTAACAGTATGGCATTTTCCATTGAATCGCGCGTGCCGTTTTTAGATCACCGACTGGTTGAATTTTCTTTTGGATTAAGAAATGAAGAGAAAGCTAATGGTATTTACACCAAATGGATAATGCGAAGTGCATTACAGCATGTATTACCACCTAAAATTGCCTGGCGTAAGGATAAGAAAGGCTTTGTGACACCGGGCGAGGTGAAATGGCTAAGAGGACCATTAACACACTTAATAGAGAGTGATTTCAGTAAACTCGATTTTCTGAATCAGAATAAAATAAAGAGAATAATTGCAAATTATAAACATGGTGACAATAGCCATGCCTTGCTTGTCTGGAGGCTATGTACTTTAGCTTACTGGCAAAAATATTTTTGTTAACTTTTACAGGTCGTTGGCTTTTTCAATCAATTCAGCAATATCAAGAACTTTTACAGAATCTTCTTTGTTGAAATTTTTAACACCATCGGTAAGCATAGTCATGCAGAATGGGCAGCCAACAGCCACATAATCAGGTTTGGCTTCTAATATTTCTTCTGTTCGTTCAATGTTAATGTCTTTAGTTCCATTTTCGGGTTCTTTAAACATCTGTGCACCACCTGCACCACAGCAAAATCCGTTGGCACGGCTTCTTTTCATCTCAAATAATTCGGCATCCAATTTTTTAATCACATCACGAGGTGCTTCATACACATCGTTGCCTCGTCCTAAATAACATGGGTCATGAAAAACAATCTTCTTTCCTAAAAATTTTCCACCATTAATGATAAGCTTTCCATCATTAATCAATTGCTGAAGCAACATACTATGATGTACAACTTCATAATGACCTCCTAACTGAGGATATTCATTTTTAAGTGTATTAAAACAATGTGGGCATGCTGTAACAATTTTTGTAACATTATAGCCATTCATGATTTGAATGTTCATCAATGCCTGCATCTGAAATAAAAATTCATTGCCTGCACGTTTTGCCGGATCGCCATTACAACTTTCTTCTGTGCCAAGAACAGCAAATGAAATATTACAGGAGTTTAAAATCTTAGCAACAGCTTTTGTGATTTTTTGTGCACGCTGATCAAAACTTCCTGCACATCCAACCCAAAATAAAATGTCGGGAGATTCATTAGCTGCAAGAAAATCAGCCATTGTTCTTACTTTTAAAGTCATGATGTATTATTTTCTAATCAATCTTCATTTTTCCAATTCAGGCGGTCAGCAGGTGAAAACTGCCAAGGTGCCTGATTATTTTCAATTTTTGTAAACATTCCATTGAGTTCTGCCGGTGCCTGTGATTGTTCCATTACTAAATATCTTCTCATATCAATAATTATTGAAAGCGGATCAATATTTACAGGACAGGCCTCTGTACAGGCATTGCAGGTTGTGCAAGCCCAAAGTTCTTCAGGAGAAATATAATCATTTAACAGTGCTTTATTATCGTCATGGTCCATGCCGAACTTGTCAATATTTTTTCCTACTTCGTCAAGGCGGTCACGGGTGTCCATCATTATTTTTCTTGG
>DKKR01000089.1 GCA_002455375.1 Bacteroidetes bacterium UBA6661 | reverse complement strand
TATTATCAAAATGGTTTAGAGGATAAATCACATATAGACAGCACTATATCTTTGAAGGCTTATGTCCATAGAATATCTCCAAACGATGTTCTGACCATTTTTGTTTCCAGCCTAAGTCCAGAGGCAAGTGCCTACTTTAATCCACCTATCAACCAAGACAATTTGCCTGACGTAGCTACTTATAAAGCATTAAGTAGCTATACAGTTGATAGCAATGGCGAAATCAGCTTACCATTTGTTGGTCTTTTAAAAATTAAAGGACTTACCATACCAGAAGTTAGAGACACTATAGAAAAATCCTTAGAAAAGTATCTTATCAACCCAACTGTATTCATCAATCTTGAAAATTTTAAAATTGTACTACTCGGTGAGGTCACTAAGCCTGGTGTTTTTTTTGTTAATAATGAGCATATCACCATTTCTGAGGCTTTAGCAATGGCAGGAGACATGACAGTTTTTGGTAAAAGAACCAATGTGCTTATTGTTCGCGAAACAATGCAAGGTAATCCGGAGTATGGTATGGTTGATATGACCTCACCTGATGTATTTAAGTCGCCTTATTATTACCTTCATCCTAATGATATTGTCTATGTCAACCCAAGAAAAAATAAAATTGCTTCAGGTGATTTGTTCTTCAGAATTGCACCTATACTCATCAGCCTGGCTACTTTAGTTTCATTATTAGTTATTAGATTATAATTTTTTTTAATTAAGCAAAGCCCGCTATTATTCAATGCAAGACGAATTTAAACAAATAAGTCCCGAACAGCAAAGTTTCAATTTGAAACAATTCATTTACGAGAAAATATTCTATTATTGGTATATTTATATTCTATGTATGATTTTGGCATTAGTTACGGCCAACTATTACCTCTGGTATGTTTCTCCCGTTTACACATCTACCACTTCGGTTATGCTCGACATAGATGAAAAAAAGTTGGCCAGTCAGGATTTATTAGCAAGTTTGGGTTCTATAGAAAACACTGGAGGTATTGAAAGTCAAATGCAGATTATCAAATCAAGAAATATTATCACCAGAACCATTCAACAACTTGATTTTAGATTCTCCTATTTTCTGGAAGGAGATATTAAAACATCAGAGTTATATAAAAACTGTCCTTTTGAAGTAATTACTGACTCATTAACGATTACCAATAATATCCCTGATTTGACCATAAGAGTCACTAGTGTATCCACTTTTGATATTTCTTATATCAACCCAAAAACTAATTCGTCTCATACTAACTCTCTTGTTTTTAATACCCCCTTTACTACTGACTTTGGAATATTTACATTAAAACTAAAAGAACCTAAAATTTTAAAAATATATAAAAATTCGATTAACGAAAAAAATGAATATATTATTAAAGCCAAAACTACCGCTGATTTAGTGCAGTACTACAGTTCCCGTTTAAATGTAACGCAGATTAAAGGTACACGTGTACTCATGATTTCTGTTGATGATGCTGTTCCACAAAAAGGCTGTGATTTCCTTAATAAACTTACTGACGTTTATCTGGATTTTGGTATTGAACAAAAAAATGAAGATACCGAAAATTCATTACGCTTTATTGATGGTCAGTTAAAGATTATCACTAATGAACTTTTAAATTCGGAAGGCAAATTAGAAAAATACAAAACAGAGAAAGGTTTAATTGATTTACCAGGCATGTTAACTATTGCGCAAGAAGATGTCTCACGTATTGAAAATGAAATTTCGACTATTGAAATAAAACAAAGTGTATTAAAATACCTTAATGACTACATTAGAAATGGAAATAATGTAAAATACCTTGCTCCTGCTTATGTAGAAGTTACTGAACCTATTTTACAAAATCTGATTGCCAATCTTAGTGCATTACAATCTGACCTTATTCAGTCTTTAAAAGTCACTACTGTTGATAATCCCATAATTCAGAAAAAGACTATTCAAATTGAAAATGTAAAAGCTGAAATACTAGAGAAGATAAAAAGCATAAGTGATGCAAGTATTATCACTAAGAATGAAATCTATCACCAACTGAACAAGTTAAAGTCTAAACTTAGTGAAATGCCAAAGGCGGAGAGGGAACTTTCCAACATTGCAAGGCAAGCAAATATTACTGAACAACTCTATATCTATCTTTTACAAAAACGTGCAGAAACAGCTATTATCTTGGCCTCAACAATTTCTGACAGTAAAGTCATTGATAATGCAAGAACAATTCTACCTCCTGTAAAGCCTGACAAAGGCATCACTTATACTATTTCCATATTATTAGGACTTTTCATTCCTGCAAGCATTGTGTATTTTAAAGAAATTCTGGACGACAGAATTAAAAGCAGAAAAATGCTTGAGAAAAGCTCCACTATTCCAGTACTGGGTATAATCGGTTTAACCGTTACAGAAAACAATATTGTTGTCAATCTAAAACCTCACTCACAAGTTGCAGAAGCTTTTCGTTCTATCAGAACTAACTTACAATACTTTCATGGAGCCAAAACTAACAATATCATCCTCATCACTTCTTCAATCAGTGCTGAAGGAAAAAGCTTTTGTGCAGTAAATCTGGCAGCAATTCTTGCCTCCGGGGGTAAAAAGGTTGTGATGATAGGCTGTGACTTACGTAAGCCACAACAACCCGCCAATTTTAATTTAACTTCATCCACAGGTTTAAGTAATTACCTGATTGATTCAGCAACTGTAGAAGAAATTATTCAACATGCTCCTGATTTAGGTTTGGATTTAATACTGTCTGGACCAAAGCCACCAAATCCTTCAGAAATTCTGTTGAATAAAAGAATGGGCGATTTAATTGAACTCCTTAAAGCCAAATATGATTATGTAATTATTGATTCGCCTCCTATTGGATTGATAAGTGATGGATTGGAATTATCAAGATTTGCTGATGTTAACATTTATATTGTAAGACAAAACTTCACCAGAAAACTACATCTTGACTTTATTAATAAAATATACATGGATGGCAAGATGAAAAATCTGTGTATTTTATTTAATGGCGTACAACTAGGAAGTACTATTTATGGATATGGATATGGATATGGGTACTCTTACGGGTATGGATATGGGTATGGATACTACGAAGAAGATAAAAAACCAAAAAACTTTTTCCAAAGGTTGATTTACAAATTTAAATTTAAAAACAATTGATAATCAAATCTCATTTTATTGTTCTTAGTAATGAAGCGTAAAATCACGATAAGAAATGATTTTTTTTCGTATTTCAAATACTTTTTTAGAATACTAAAAGATAAGTTTCTCATTAGTATTTTTCTGAGCATTGGAGTAAGTTTTTTAGATGGAATTGGTATGGCAATGTTTATGCCTTTGATACAATCTGTCAGCGATGATGGACAAAGTGTATCCTTCTCATCTGCTGCTTTAGGCAAATTGCACTATTTTACAGATGGCTTGGAGAATATGGGAATAAATTTAAACCTATATTCTATTTTGGTTGTTTTAATTATTCTTTTTACACTTAAAGGTGTATTTCGCTTTTTTCAACAGTATTATCAGGTAAAGATGTGTCAGTTTTACATGAAAACAGTACAGGTAGATTTAACCAACCATATACTCAATCTAAGTTATGAAGGATTTTTGACTTTTGATGCAGGTAAAATTCAAAATAGCCTTACCACTGAAGTAAACCGAATGCGAAATGGAATCATGCACTATCTGACTTCATTTCAATCTATCATCATGTTACTTACATATATGCTTCTGGCCTATTTAGCCAACTGGAAATTTGCTTTGTTGGTTTCGTTAGGTGCAGTTATATCTAATGTTGTGTTTAAAAGAGTTTTCCGCCTCACCAAAAGTGCTTCTAATTCACTATCTAAAAAAGGCAACCAGTTCAATTCTTACATTCTTCAAGCAGTTCATTATTTTAAATACCTTAAATCAACGAATTATTTCTCGCATTACTCCAAAAAATTAAAAACTACTATTGAAGAAACAGAATTTTTAAATAAAAAAATAGGACTCTATCAGAGCATAACATCAAGTGTAAGAGAACCTGTATTAATTATTGTGGTTTCTTTAGTAATACTGATGCAGGTAACATTTTTTGGTAGTGGGTTAAGCACCATAATGCTGAGTTTATTACTTTTTTACAGAGCATTAATTTACTTATTGTCACTACAGGCTTCATGGCAAAGTTTTATTCAAAATATTGGAGCATTTGAATCAGTTAATTCCACTTTGTCACATATGAAAACATTGGAAGAAGTAAATACAGGAACTAAAACATTTAGCTTCAACCATAAAATTCAACTTCGAAACGTCACCCTTCAATATGGTAAAAAAGTGATTTTAAACGATATCACATTAAATATTGACATAAACAAAACCATTGCTTTAATTGGAGAAAGTGGTTCTGGAAAAACCACCTTGGCCAATTTAATAGCCACATTACTTAAGCCAACAAAGGGTGATATTTTATTTGATAACAATCCTGCAACTTTATATGATTTAAAAACATACAGAAACAAAATAGGTTATATTTCACAGGAGCCGGTAATTTTCAACGATACCATCTATAACAATATCGCTTTTTGGCAAGAAATCTCTCCGGAAAATATGGCTAATTTTTGGAAAGTTGCCAAGCTAACTCATTTAGAAGATTTTATTAAAAGTTTAAAAGATAAAGAGAATACACGACTTGGAGATAATGGAATTTTAATTTCAGGAGGACAGAAGCAGCGTATTTCAATTGCTCGCGAACTTTATAAAAATGTAGAATTGCTGATTTTGGATGAAGCTACTTCATCACTTGATTCTGAAACCGAATCTATTATTCAAAAAAACATAGATACTTTACATGGTAATTTCACCATTGTAATTATTGCACACCGACTATCAACAATTAAAAATGCTGATGTTATTTATTTAATCGAAAAGGGGAAGATAGTAGATTCTGGATCGTTCAACGAATTAATTGAACACTCTACCAAGTTTAAAAGAATGGTTGAGCTACAAGAATTTTAAACTTTAAGCATTACAGTTTTTCACCTTTTCATTCATTCCTAAGAGGAAATTCAACTCTGTCTAAATAGTTAATCCTTAACAAGCCTTCATTTCTCTCTTAAAAAAGTTAAAACAAATTATAGGAAAGAATAAAATATTTGCAAGATTAAAGGAGTAAAACAAAAATCAATCACTACACGAGCCTGATGTAAACTGCATTGCCAAAGGCAAAACACATAAACCTTACAAGTATGGCTGCAAAGCAAGTATTGCCACTACACAACAAGAAAACATTATTGTTGCAGCAGTTTCCTTTCAGGTCAACCCGCACGACAGTAAAACACTCGATGCAACGTTCCATCAGCATGAACGAATGACCAACACAAAAGCAAAATCAACCCATGTGGGCAAAGAATATAGAGGTACAAAAAAAATTGGAACACAAATCATTGCAACCGATGCAGGAAAAAACAAATCGTCTGATGAAAAACAAAAAATGTTGGCTATATAAAATCGTTATTAATCTAAAAAAGCAATTTACTATCTTTGACTGGTATTTTCAAGTAATTCTGTAACATCAATGAATATTACTATAGCGGGGGGAGGAGCCTTTGGGACTGCATTAGCCAATTCCTTAAAGAAGGAACATAAAATTACAATCCACACCAGAAACAAACAGGTTATTCACGAAATAAATTGCTATAGAAAAAATATATCGTATTTTCCAAATAAAGTTCTTAGCAAACAAATTAAAGCTTCTGATGACTTAACAGTTGCAAACCAAGCTGATTTTCTTTTTCTATGTATTCCTTCACATGCAATAGTATCTTACATAAAGCTATTAAATCTTAATAGTAACTGTATCATTATTAATGGTTCTAAAGGTTTTGGCGATAAAGACCAATTAATACCTGAAATTATTAGCCATTTGATGAAAAACAAAATTGCCTCATTAAAAGGTCCTTCATTTGCAAACGAATTGATTTTTGAAATACCTACTTCATTTACCATTGCAACTTCAGAACCTGATACTTTTGAAGAGATTAAATCATTATTCAGGACAGAGGTGGCAATTTTCGATTACTCATCAGATATCAAAGGTGTAGAAGTATTAAGTATCCTCAAAAATATATATGCAATTATTGTAGGCATAGTTGATGCTTATTATAATTCACCTAATGTCCGTTTTTTGGTATTCGCAAAAGCACTAAATGAAATTAAAGCAATTCTCGAATTTTTAAATATTCCTAATGAAACACTTTTTAGGTATGCAGGCATTGGCGATTTTGGTTTAACATCATTAAACGACTTAAGCAGGAACCGAACATTAGGGCTACTAATCGGTAAAGGATTCTTTGGTAAAAATCCAGGTAATCCTGTAGTATTGGAGGGTGTTAAGGCTATTGAGCACTTTGCAGGAAAAATAGATACAGAACAACAGTATGATTTAAAATACATACGTTTGCTTCAGAAATTATTGAATAATGAAACCAATGTCAAAGACTTTGTAAACAAAGTAATTTATACCTAATAGAAATGATAACAAAAATTGAAATATTAATCAATGCACAAAAGAATAATAAACAAACTTATTTGCCCAAATTCACAATCAAAGCAATTACAGGTTCACGCCATTGAAGCTCTCCGTAATAACAATATTATCCACAATATTTATGATGAAAATATTTTACCTGACGATGATATCAAAACCGGATTTATCTTTTCAACAGATAAAAAGTACATATACTTTATTTATGAGTACATTCCTATATTACTTAATGATCAAGATCAAGATTCTGCACATCTAAATCAAATATATGAATGGATTAAAAACTCAATTCCTGATGAATTTAAAGATGCTGTAACTGCAAACATATTGCGAATCAGAAAGGCAAATGAGTCAACAGACGGCAACTGGAATCGTGAGGAAATGAAATATTATGATGCTGCTGTTGATACTCCACAATTAAGAGATAAAATGTTGAACTCTATTCAACGTGAAAATCTATGGCGGATATTTATTCCCAGAAAGGAAAAAATGATAAATCATTTTGAGACTAACTGTAAAGGACAGTGGATTTTTGAAATTGGCTGTGGGAATGCAAGAACGGTTGCAAGAATGTTTAATCCTGAAACATTTAATTACAATTACATTGGAACTGATATTTCATTTAAGAGACTAATGGTCGCCAAAATGGCAATTCCCGGATCTGATTTTATTCAGGCAAGTGCTTTAAATATTCCAATTAAAAATAATTCATTTAATGGGGCAATTAGTTTTGGTATGTTACACCATTTGCCACGTCCGGCAGAGGCGGTTACGGAGGTTAATAAAAAATTATTGCAAGGTGCCATATTTTCCTATCATGAGCCGGTTTATACTTCAAGGCAATTTTCAGAGAAGCAAAGTGCAATCGTTCGAAAAGTTTTTAGAACTTATGACCATAGTGATCATGATAACAAAATTAATCTGAAGGAGTCTCTTGCAGCATTAAAGGAAGCAAATCATCAAATTGTTTCAATTGTACCTTATAATTCCGTTTTCAGAGTTGTTTTTGAAGCAATAATAAATCGTTTCTACAAGTCATGGCAAAAAAGTAAACTTGTAATGAAATCAGTTTTAATTATTGATAATATTTTGCTTAAAACAATTGTTCGACTGTCAAACAAACTTGGGCCACAAGCTATTATTGTTGTATCCAAAAAACTCTAATTAATATAATGACCACAGGTAATAGCAACCATTTTGAGGTAATCAGAAAATATTTTAAAAATGGTTGTCTCAACCAATATGACACCTTGTTGAGCTTGCTTCACTACCGAATACCTTATTTAAAAAATGCCGGCATAATATTAAAACTGTACCAGTCAAGTAAGATTGCTGTAACAACCAATTCAAAAAATATTCAAATCAACAATTATCAAGCAAATTACCAGCATGCTATTGCAATGAAGAATTATCTTGATAAAAAAATAAACAAATATGTTACAGGCGTATTTTTACATGGTAGCTTAGGCACAAATGAGTTAGTTCAATATAGTGACTTTGATGCATTAATCATACTTAATCAGTCAACATTTGATTCAAAAAAATCTATAATTAATGTTGCTACAACATTAAAAAAGTCTGAAAGAATAATGCAGAAAATGGACCCCTTACAACATCATGGATGGTTTGTTCTCACTGAAAAAGAACTTGATGATTTTCCAACTAGCTATTTTCCACCTTCATTGTTTGAGCAAGCTAAGTGTTTAATGGGTAAAAATAAATTTCAAATTCATTTCCAGAATCCATCAAATGTCACCAAATTACAATTATTTAAATCTTTCTGCAATCATTTATTAAGTAATATCAATAGAATTGAACAAAATTTAAACTATTACGAAGTTAAAAGTTTATTGAGTGGATTCATGCTTTTACCGTCCGTTTACTTGCAGTTAAACAGCCTGGAAGGAGTATTCAAAAAAGAAAGTTTTAATTTGCTCAAGGGTACTTTATGTCAAGAGGAATATGAAATTATGAATCAGGTTTCAGAAATAAGGGCAAACTGGGATTATCAGCCACCAATATTGTATAAAGTTATTCTCTCGTTAAATTCATTTGCATTAAACCATTTTTTAAAAAAGAAAACTTCAGGTAAAATACCGACCAAAATCAAGAACAAGCTGCTAGATATGAGGCCGTCAATGACAACCTTTATTCAAACACTTTTAACTAAAGCAAATCATGAAGTACAAACTGATTGACAAACCACAATTTGTATCGCGTGAAATTTATGACAAAGTAACCGATAAACTCATTTCTAAACTAACTTCCAACACCAATGTGATTTCTATTTACACAATAGGACATGTTGGAAATCCCGGAATCTCTGATATTGATATGCTAATTATTGTCAAAGATAATTGTATAGTAGCTGACAATTTCAGGGTAGAAATGTCCGGACAAGAAAAATATTTATTCCTGCATCAACCCTATGCCTGCTCTGAATCAGGCTTTAAAAAAGCCGAAACATTTTCATTCTTTCACAATTACAATCTGGTTCACGGAAAAGATGTTAGAACCGCAGCAAATTTAAATACAACAGAAATTGAAATTTTAAAAAAGCAAACTGCCTTAGAGTTTCTTCTTAAAATGTATATGCAACTCTTTGTTCAAAAAAAATATAAAATTTTAAGAGTGCGCGACTTACTCCTTCATGGAAAAGCATTGATTTATGATTTGGAATTTCTAAATATTTCATCGGGCAATTTATTTCTGTTAGTACAAAAAGTAATTGAATGGAGAAAAGACTGGTTCAATAAATCTCCAACGGATAATGAACTAATCGAATGGTTTGATAGTTTATTTCTTGAACTACATCTTCAGTTTACTACGAATAAACTTTTTAGTGAGATTTCATTTCCAGAATCCAAAACTTATTCAATTGCAAAAAATATTAGACTAAAAGCAAAAAGTAATAAATTTAAAGTTAATCATTCTGGATTGATTGTGCCTTTATTAAGTACTATTTCTTCTAAAAGAGGCGTTAAGATTTTAAACAAATTTAACTTTTTTGAATTTGAAGTTCCTTCTTCAATTATACAAACATCGTCAATAATAACTGAAAGGTTTGAATCGGAAGCAATGTTACGAAGTTATGGAAAGCAATTTTTGCCGCATTTTTTACCAATGACTTCAAGTCTGCATCTAAATTAAGCTATAGAATATACAATACTTATTATCAGCACATTACACAAATAAATTGAATCTATAAAAAGCGTAAATTTGCACTCTGATTAATCGCTTTAAAATTTTCAATTTTCTTAATGTCCGCTAAAGTTGTTTGGCAAACAAAATCGCCTATTGTATTAGAATCTTTCAAACAAAAGAAGATAACTTCTATCATCAAAGGTGGTAATGTTTATAATTTTCAGGCTGCAATGGCATTGGCACAGAAATATGATGTGACCATTGATGAAAGTGCGATTAAACAAGATCATCATAATGTATTAAAATATTATCTACGACACAGATTAAACACGCCACAAGCTGATGTAACTGTAAAGGAGAATTACCCCGTTGTAGTTGGTGCAATCAATAAAAACTCAAAAAACGTAGCATTGATTCACCACATTGACAAAATCAACAGTGGACAATCTTATGGACATAAGGTATTCTTTGTTGAATTATTCAGAAAACTTCGTAAAATGGATTTAGTCATAACGGTATCTGAATATTGGAAAAACTTCCTTGAAGAACATGGATGCAAGAATGTGAAGGTTATATACAATTCCTTTGTACCTGAAGACTATAAAATAGAGCAAAATGCTGTTGCAGAATTCAGAAAAAAATATTCCATACCAGATAGACCAATAGTTTATATTGGCAATGCGCATAAGCAAAAAGGAGTTTATGAAGCATATAATGCACTGAAAGATTTAGATGTTGAATTAATAATGACTGAGGCACAAAATATGGCTTCAGACCTCCCTGTGCGTTTTCTTTCTCTGAGCAGAAAAGAGTTTATTACCTTGTTGCATGCATCTGAGGTTGTTGTTTTAATGTCAAAACTAATGGAAGGATGGAATAGAGTTGCCCATGAAGCACTATTATGCAATACTCCGGTTGTTGGTTCAGGCACAGGTGGCATGGGCGAACTTCTAACAAAGTCAAAACAAATAATAACAACAAATGAAGCTATAAAAGAAAATGTTGAGACAGTTTTAAAAAATAGAAATAAATATATTCATGTTGGTTATGACTATGTAAAACAGTTTGACATGAGTTATTTCAATTCAACATGGCAACAAACAGTAGCAAGTTTAATAGGAAAGTAAATGTGCGGTATTAACGGAATTTTCAATTTCAATAAAGTCAATATCGGTGACGAGAACGCACTAATAAGTTTGATGAATGACACTATCAGTCATCGTGGCCCTGATGATAGCGGAATTTCTGAAATCAATCAACGTTTATTTTTTGGTCACAGGCGACTTAGCATTATTGATCTTTCAAAAGCCGGACACCAGCCAATGCGAAATGATGCCGGCTACGAAATAGTTTTCAATGGTGAAATTTATAATTATGCAGAGTTAAAAAAGTATTTACCTGATTATAAATTTAAATCGGACAGCGATACAGAAGTAATACTTGGTCTCTATGAAACTTTTGGTGAAAACTGCCTTCAATATCTGAATGGAATGTTTGCTTTTGCTATTTGGGATCCCAAGAAGGAACAACTATTTTTAGCAAGAGACCGTTCCGGAAAAAAACCATTGTACTATTCGTTTCAAAATGGTGTATTTGCTTTCTCATCAGAGGCGAAAGCATTGTTAAAACTACCATTTATCAAAACAGAATTAGATGAAGAAGCATTCTATCACTTCTTAACATTTAATGTATTGGCCCCACCAATGACTATGTTTAGAAACATTAAAAAGTTTCATCCTGCACATAGTATGATAATTGAAAGGACAGGACATTTCAAATATCAATCATATTGGAATATTGAATATAGTGATTATAGAAACCTTTCGGAAGAGGAATTAAAAGAGCAAACTCTTGAACGTTTGCGGAAATCGGTTCAGTATAGAATGGTTGCCAATGTTCCTGTTGGAGCCTTTTTAAGCGGTGGTGTTGACTCAAGTGCATTAGTAGCCATGATGTCTAAAATGACAAATCAGCCCATTAAAACCTACTCTATCGGATTTGAAGATCAGCCCGATTTTGACGAACTTGAACATGCAAGAAAAGTCTCGCAGGAATTCGGAACACAACACTTTGAAAAGACTGTAAACCCTGATGAATTTAAAAATTTTCTACCAAAGATTGTAGATATATTTGATGAACCATTAGCTGACCCCACCTGTGTTCCTATTTATTTCATTTCTCAGAAAGCAAGACAGGAAGGTACTATTGTTGTACTAACAGGTGATGGAAGCGATGAAATTTTTGCAGGCTATCGCAATCATTTAAAATATATTCACAACTACAAAACTTTTGACAAATTCAGTAAGCTGCCAGCAGGTCTGAAAAAATTTATTTCCGGAACTTATTCGCTGATAAATTCCAACTCCCCATTAAGTGAAATGTTAAGTCGCGCAGCACAGAATCAGGAATTTTACTGGAGCAGTGCAAGAAGTTTTAAAGAATCCGTTAAAAACAAGTATCTAAATCCTGAATTTCGTAATAGGCATCAAAATCTTAATTCCTATTCTGTGATTGATGCATTTAAGAAAGAATATAACGCTATCAAAAAGCCATTTCACGATCATATTGACTGGATGTGTTTCATGGGTTTTAAGTTTACTGACCCTCACTGGTATCTTTATCGTGGTGATAAGTTAGGCATGGCACATTCTATTGAACTTCGTTCACCTTTTCTTGATTACGAATTTGTCAATTTCGCACTATCAATTCCCGGTAGTATGAA
>DKKR01000080.1 GCA_002455375.1 Bacteroidetes bacterium UBA6661 | reverse complement strand
TGGCAACAGGTAAATCTGCTTCTACCCTACTCCACAGTCCGGCACTTACCGACTCTTCTTCGGTTTGCAACTTTTGCCTGATCAGATCATCAAATTTTTCATCCTGCATGACTGTATGCTATTTTATTTTTTTTTAATTTTTGCTGTAAGGCCAAACGTGCTTTCAATAACTGACTGCGTGATGTTGCTTCTGAAATGTTAAGGCTATCAGCAATTTCTTTATGCGAAAAACCTTCTATCACATACATGTTAAATACTAACCTGTAGCCATCCGGCAATGCATTTATATGTGCTTTCAGCTCTTTGGCAGACATTTCTGCAATTACATCACCATAGTCATAAACAGGCAAATTGCTATGAACTAATGCCACTTCTTCGTTATAACTGTAGCGTGTAATTTTAGTAAGTGCTGTATTAACCATTATTTTTCTTATCCAACCTTCAAACGATCCTTCAAAACCAAACTTCGATATATACTTAAACACTTTTATAAATCCTTCCTGCAATACATCTTCTGCGTCCTCATGGTTATTGACATAGCGCATACAAACGACTTTCATTTTGCCGGCAAACTTTTCGAACAAAGCTTTCTGGCATTTTCTTTCACCGCGAATACAACCTTCAATTAGTTCACGGTCTGTCATAAGTGTATTGAATGCATTCCATTTGTAAAGACTCGCTACATCAGACAAATGTTGCCTGACTTTTGCACTTTGGTAAAATTAATTAATAAATAGTATAATATTACCTCAGCTTGCCAAAAAGATAAGTGGGAGAAAAAGACAGCCCAAAAAAATATCTATGCTGTTTATTAAGACAGAATGTGCTTACCGTACTTTATTGCCAAGCATAGGAACAAAGCGAAATGAATTGAAGTCTGAGACTTCCATGGTTTGATCAGGTTTTTTAACAACGGTTTTCATAACTTGCACATCTTCACCAACGGGAACAACCATAACGCCTCCTGTCTTCAATTGCTCAAACAATAGCTGTGGAATATCGGGTGCACCACAGGTAATAATTATCTTGTCAAATGGCGCAAATGCCGGAAGCCCTTTAAATCCATCGCCAAAATGTATTTTAGGCATGTAGCCTAATTTTTCAAGTAATGTTTTTGCTTTATCAGAAAGCGGTTTATGCCTTTCAATAGAAAACACTTTAGCACCTAACTCGCAGAGTATTGCCGTCTGATAGCCGGAGCCTGTTCCGATTTCCAACACTTTATCACCTTTTTGAATGCCCAGTAACATAGTCTGAAAAGCAACTGTATAGGGTTGTGAAATAGTTTGACCCGAACCGATTGGAAAGGCTTTGTCAATATAGGCTGATTCCATAAATGCATTATCCATAAATGCATGACGTGGAATTTTTGTCATGGCAGCAATAATGGCTGCATCATTTATTCCTTTTGACTTTAATTCTGTAATTAGCTGGCGTCTTAATCCCTGATGTTTAAAAGTGTCTGTAATATTCATTGCAAACAAATTTACCACTCCCAGAACAAGGAATTATTCTGATGCAATAAAATTTTTAACAAAAAAATGCTGATGATTTTTTTAATGAATGCCTCTATCTGCCAGATAACGCTCAGCATCTAATGCAGACATACAACCTGTTCCTGCAGCAGTAACAGCCTGTCTGTAAATTTTATCCTGTGCATCTCCGCAGGCAAAAACCCCTTCAATATTTGTTTTTGTTGACCCCGGTTTGGTTATGATATAGCCGGTTTTATCCATATCAAGCCAACCTTTAAAAATAGCTGTATTAGGTTGATGCCCAATTGCCACAAAAAAGCCGGTAACATCAAGCACACGTTCTTCACCGCTTAAATTATTAACAACTTTAACAGCAGACACGGTTTTCTCGCCTACTACCTCCTTGGTTTCTGTATTAAATAAGACTTCAATATTGGGTGTATTCATTACTCTGTGTTGCATTGCTTTTGATGCACGCATTTCATCTCTTCGCACAATCATATAAACTTTTGTACACAACTTGGCCAAATAAGTAGCCTCCTCAGCAGCTGTATCTCCTGCCCCTACAATTGCCACATGCTGATTACGGAAAAAATATCCGTCACAAACAGCACATGCAGAAACACCAAAACCATTAAGTCGTTGTTCGCTTTCTAATCCAAGCCACTTTGCTGATGCACCTGTTGCAATGATTACTGTATCGGCTGTAATTTCTTTTTCTTCGTCAATGATTACTTTATGTACCGGTCCTTTAAAATCAACTGATGATGCATATCCCCATCTGATGTCGGTGCCGAACCGTTCAGCTTGCTGACGAAATTCTTCCATCATTTGCGGGCCCATAGTTCCTTGCGGATATCCCGGAAAATTTTCTACTTCAGTGGTTGTTGTCAACTGGCCTCCGGGTTGTAATCCCTGATACATTACAGGTTTTAAATCTGCTCTTGCTGCATAGATTGCTGCTGTATATCCTGCAGGACCTGACCCAATAATCAGGCATTTTACGTGTTCACTCTTTTCACTCATTGCATATTTTAATTAAACGCCTCAACCAATTTAAGGCTTTGGTTTGCATTGTCTATTTCTGTTTCTAATTGTGTTATCTGTGTTCTGAATTTATCTATCTCTGTTGCTAATGAAACATTTTCTTTCTCTAATTTCTCATTCTTCTCGCGCAACTTATCTGCTCCTACTGCATTATTTGAAATGTCTTCTGCATTCAGGCTAATTGCTTTGTTGTTTTTTTCAGTTTTTGACTGATTGTTGCTGATATTTTTTTCCAAGCCTTTAATTTTCGATCTCAGGCTTTTTATCTGATCATCATAAAACATTTTGTAATGAAAATGCACATAGTTTACAACCAATGATCTTGCACGGTCAAACTCTTCCTTATACATGGTGTTGCCAAAATGTATATCATAACCCGGACTGAATTGAAATGCTACGGCAGTACCTTTTGACTCTTGTGTAAATACAGCACGCTGGTCAATACGAAGACTTGAAATTTCAGAAAACATTTTTTTATCCACAGAATGAACATTTTTACTTCTGCGGCTAACACGATAATCGAAGTTCTTTCGCATAAATTCACTATAAGTAGAAATGCAATAGCTCATATCCTGATCTAAGTGTACTACCCATGAATCAACACTCTTTGACTCTTCGTTTAAAGCAGGCTTATTTTCAATAGCAAGTTGTTGTCCGTTTATATTGGAGTAAATAAGTATGCTGAATAAGAATGCTGAAAATATTTTCATTTTACTTTCTGATTATTGTTTGCGTCCTATCGGGGCCTACTGACACTACATCTAATGGAATACCTGTGTATTTTTCAATTGCCTGAATATATGTGTGCAATTCAGATGGTAAACTTTCAAAACTGTTTGTCTTGCTGATATCACGCTGCCAACCTTTAAAAGAAATGTATTCAGGTTCCGGAATTTCATTCACTACGTTAAACGGCATTCGCATAGAAGGCTGTCCGTTCACTTTATAAGAATTACAAACCTGCAAGTTTTCAAAGCCGCTAAGCACATCAGATTTCATCATCATCAGGCTTGTAACACCATTTATCATTGCAGTATATTTCAAAGCAGGCAAATCGAGCCATCCACAACGCCTTGGCCGTCCGGTGGTGCTGCCAAATTCATTACCTTTTTTACGAAGTTCTTCTCCTGTTGCATCATTTAGCTCAGATGGAAAAGGGCCACTGCCTACACGTGTGCAATATGCCTTGAACACACCAAATACTTTACCTATTGCCGCAGGTGGTACACCAAGACCAATACATGCGCCTGCTGTTATTGTATTGCTGGAAGTAACAAATGGATAGGAGCCAAAATCTATATCGAGCAGAGAGCCTTGTGCACCCTCTGCCAAAATCCGCTTTCCGGAATTAATCAGACTGTTTATTTCATATTCACTATCCACCAATGTCATTTCGCGAAGTGTTGAAATACTTTCGAGCCACATTTCAAGGTCATCTTTGCTGACTTTAGGATGGTTGTAGAATGAAAGCAGTTCGGCATGTTTGTTTAACAATGCCTGTAATGCATCTTTGAAATCATGACGCTCAATGTCGCCAACACGCAGTCCGTTACGTCCGGTTTTATCCATGTAGGTAGGACCAATTCCCTTTAGTGTTGAACCAATTTTAGTTTTGCCTTTCATGGTTTCTGATGCCGCATCAAGCAAACGATGTGTAGGTAATATGAGATGTGCTCTGCGAGATACCCAAAGATTTTTCTTTATATCTATTCCGAGCTTTAGAAGTGAATCATTTTCCTTTTTAAAAATCAGTGGATCTATTACCACACCATTACCAATGATGTTTAGTTTATTCTCACGAAAAATTCCTGATGGAATGGTATGCAACACATGTTTAATACCATCAAACTCCAGGGTATGTCCTGCATTTGGACCGCCCTGAAAACGTGCAATCACGTCATAGTCGGGAGCTAAAACATCTATCAGTTTTCCTTTGCCCTCATCGCCCCACTGAAGTCCAAGTAATACGTCTATTCTCATAATAATTCTATTATTCAGATGGCAGCAATGGCTGCTTCCTGATTATCGGTTATGGTAAAAACTTCTGTCAATCTTGTAATTGTAAAGACAGATTTTAACTGACTGTTGATATTGCAAATAATGGTGTCGCCACCTGCTTTGCGTGATTTGGTAAGAATGTTTAAAAGTACGGTAAGTCCGCTGCTGTTCATAAAACGCAAATCTGTTAAATCGAGCACAAACGATTTCATATCTCTGATAATACAGGTACTAACTTCGTCCATCAACTCATTAGCCTGTCCCTTCTCTATAAGATTACCCGAAAGTTTAATAATGCAGAAATTCCCTTTTTCTGAAGTGGTAAAGCTAAAATTCATTGTTTTTTTATTTTAAAATGTTCGCATGCCCCTGTTTGTTTGAGTTTATTACACTGTCCGTAAAAATTCAAGGCATGTTGTGATATTTTGAAATCTAAATATTTTTCTACTGTTGACTGAATCTGATAAAGTCTCGGATCGCAAAATTCAAATACTTTTTCGCAATCACCACAAATCAGGTGGTCATGTTGTTTATAGGCAAACGACTTTTCGTAAATAAATTTGGTCTCGCCAAACTGATGTTTGGTTATTAAACCACATTTCAATAAATGTTCAATAGTATTATAAACTGTAGCACGGCTTACTCTTAACTTGCGTTTTTGAATCAGTTCAAAAAGCATGTCCACATTAAAATGACCATTTGTGCGATAGGCTTCTTCAAGTACTGCATAACGTTCCGGTGTTTTGCGTAGCCCATTGCTTACCATATATTCCGTAAAAATTTCTTTCTCTGTCTTTAAAAATTCCGCTTCTGCCACGTTAAACAAATCCTATTTTAGTTGCCACAAAAGTAATAAATCAAACTGTTATGGAATTTCCAATGAGAGTCAGGATTTTATGAGGTGTATTTTTGCTTGTCCTATATTCTCTAATGACAATAAATTACTTTCTCTGCATCTCTGATTTTTAAATGAAAAATTCAGGTTTGATACCTACAGTTAACAATAACAAAATTCATTCTCTTTCGTAAAAATTTATTTACTGACAACAGTAAATAAAATGTATTGTTTTAGAATTATATCAAGTACTTTTGCCAATTGAACCATACAACACTGTTTTGACATTGAAATCGTTTTTCAGGCTACTTATCGCCACACTTTTTGCAGGTTTAGTATCAGCAGAGCATGTTATGGCACTATATTACCAGTCAGTTACATCAGGTAATTGGAATGCCACAAGTACCTGGCAAAGTAGTGCAACTCCTGTAGGACCTTGGGCTCCTGCCGGTGCAACACCAACCTCAGCAGATCAGACAGTAACCATTATGGCCGGAACTGTCGTACGCATAACCACAGGTGCTACTATTGATGAAGTAGTTGTAAGCCCGGGCGGAACACTCATTGCAAATGCAGCTGTAAATTTAGTTATCAATAATGGACCGGCAGCCGACTTAATAATAAACGGTACTTTTATTGATTCTTTATCAGGACCTGCAAACATTACTTTTAATGCAGGTGCAACATGGCAGATTAGTGCTGGTGCAACAATTGTTAAATGTACAGGCTCCTCATGTAATAACTGGCAATCAGCTTATCAGGGTGGAATAATCTCAATACCTGCAACAGCGAATTGGATTTTCAGAAAGGTAGGTGCTTCTAATCCATCTGTAAGTACAACTAATGGTGGTTCGCAGGCGTATTATCCAAATTTTATTTACGAGAATTATACATCCACACCATTTATTACCGGTTCCTTTGCTAATTCTCATTTTAATGGTTCTGTAAGCTATCCTATTATCAAAGGCAGTATGGATATAGGTGGATCTGGAACAAATTATGTCAACTTTACAAGTAATGATGTCAATGCAACTATAGGTGTTCAGGTTAGAGGCGATGTTATTATCCGACCCGGAAATACCTACAACAATATTGGAACAGGTACTGAAATTTGGGGTGATGTTTATATGGATGGCACCTGGAAATATTATAATGGCAATGGGCGCAGATTGGTTTTTTCCGGCAATGCCAACAGCACAATTTGGGGTAGCGGACTTTTTCAGATTCATGAACTGACAATGGCTAAAATTTTACCTGCAAGTATTACATTAAACCGTTCTTTAATGGTTGATTCATTGGTAAACTTTAATGCAGGCAAAATTTATTCAAGTGCAACCAACCCATTAATTTTTAATGTGGGTGCAAAAGCAAATACTGTATCAAACAACAATAGTTTTGTAGAAGGACCTGTAAGAAAGCTAGGAACAACTGCATTTGTTTTTCCTGTAGGTATGGCAAATGATGTTCAACCTGCAGGATTATCAGCCTCAGGCGCACCGGCAGATTCCGGTGTATTTTGGACAGAAGATTTTAATAATGGATGTACTTCACTTTGTGATGCCAACAGCTACACCGGATTTAATGGTTCATGGTCGGTTATCAACTCCGGAACTAATGGCAACAGAGCTAACATGTTTTATGTTAGTTGTGCAGAAGCCAACAGACCTGTAAACACATGTGCCGGAGGTTGTGCTACCGGTGGTGATGCAACATTGCATGTTGGAACTTCGCCTTGTGCAACCTGCCTGATTTGTCCGACAGGAGATTGCGGTGCCATTTATGATACTTTAACAAGCAGTGGCTTCGACCCGACAACAGACAAAAGAGCTGTTTCACCACCAATAAACACTGTGGGAAAGTCAAATATGTCAATTAGTTTTAAATATATAAATGTTGGTGATTTAAGAAGTCCTGCATCCAGTACAGATAAAGTCATACTTGAATACAGTATAGATAATGGATTGACTTGGACAGCATTACTAAACATCCCTCGTTCTAGTTTATCTGGAGGCTGCGCGCTTTATAAGCGATGGACAGCCTTTGGTCCTTTTAGTCTTCCTGCAGCATGTAATGACTTACCAAACTTAATGATTGGTTTTCGATGGATAAATAATAACAACAGCATTGGTGCAACTGTAAACACCAATGGTTCATTTGCCGTTGACGATGTGAGTATTTCCGGTAAAAGTGCCGAATCGTTTACAACAGAATATTTCCACATAAACCCAACCGTTATCTATAACAATATTGTGAATCCACCACTTGACCATGTAAGCAGGATGGAATATTGGTATATGACTAAAGAGAGTGGTGATAAAAGAAAAATTACACTTTACTGGGATGGTAACAGTGGTGGCGTTACCAGCCTGCCCGACCTTAGAGTAGCACGTTTTAATAGCGCATCATGGGATGATTTAGGAAATACAGGTACCACAGGCACACCTGCTGCAGGTACGATAACTTCTGATTCAACAAAAGATTATGGACCAGTTACTTTAGCATCTGTAATAGCATTACCGGGCAATCCTTTACCTGTTGAATTGTTATCTTTTAACGGCAATCGCCATAATGATGAAATAAAACTCAACTGGCTGACTTCTTCAGAATTAAATAACCATTATTTCACCTTGAAAAAATCAGGAAATAATTTGCATTATACAGAACTTGGTAAAGTAAATGGTGCAGGCACAACCAATGTTGCTCAACGCTACGATTATACAGACAGCAGACCTTTGCGTGGTATAAATTATTACAAACTTTTTCAAACAGATTTTGATGGCACCACAGTTGAAAAAGCTACTCTGGCCGTACGTTTTGATGCCTATGATGGTGATGTTTTAGTTTTACCGGATTATAATCATGAACAGGTATTGCTTCAATTTTCAGAAGCAAATCAATCACCTGTTAGCATAATGCTAATGGATGCTTCCGGACGACTCATACTGCAAACCGTTTGCTCAGAAAGCAATACTTGCCGTTTACTAACGTCTCAACTTTCAAGAGGTGTTTATGTGTTGCGCATGCAAACAGCAGATGGCGTTGTTGTAAAAAGATTTTTCTACTAAAGCAGTGATAGTTCTTTCTGAATTTATTCATCAGGAACTTGGACAAAAAATAATTATTGCTCATCCTGAAAGCCAAGAAGAACTGAATCAGTACTATCAACTCAGGCATGAAATTCTAAGAGCACCATGGAACCAACCTCCCGGCAGTGAAAAGGTCAATGACGACAATTCCGCCATTCATCTTTGCCTGATGATTGAAAATTTAATGGCAGGCGTTTGCCGATTGCATTATAACAATGCTGACGAAGCACAGATTCGATTTATGGGCGTAAAAGCAGCATATAGAAATCAAAAATTAGGCGATTATTTAATGGTTGCTGCCGAAAATATCTCTAAATCAAATCATTGCAAATCAATATTTCTGCAAGCCCGGGAAAATGCCGTACCCTTTTACGAACGCAATGGCTATCATATCGAAGCCAGGACATTCATATTGTTCGATACCATTCAACATTATGCAATGAGAAAAAACATCTAATTGCTCCTGTTAATTCACTTAAGGTAGCTATTTTACCCGTATTTTCGCGCAAATTTTTTCATGCTTTCAATAGGAGTTATAGGCGCAGGCCATCTTGGTAAAATACATCTTAAACTTTTAAAAGAGTTAACATCATATCGCATAGTAGGCTTTTATGATAATGATGTAAACACACGTGATCAGGTTTCCGAAACTTTAGGAATAACTGCTTACGATAATGCAGAGCGTTTGATTGAAGCGAGTGATGTTGTGGATATTGTAACACCTACACTATCACATTTCAAATATGCTATGTTAGCTTTAAATGCAGGAAAGCATATTTTTATTGAAAAACCAATTACTCATACACTTCAGGAAGCTGAAGAGATGATTGCCTTGTCAGAACAAAAAGGATTGAAAATTCAGATTGGACATGTGGAGCGATTTAATCCTGCATTCATAGCTGCACAAAGTAAAATTCATCAACCAATGTTTATTGAAGCGCACCGTTTGGCTGAATTTAACCCACGCGGCACGGATGTACCTGTTGTACTTGATCTGATGATTCATGACATTGATGTTATATTGAGTATCGTGAAGTCTGAAGTAAAATTGATAAACACCAGTGGTGTCTCCATCATCAGCGATACTCCCGATATTGCCAATGCCAGAATTGAATTTGAGAATGGATGTGTTGCAAACCTTACTGCCAGCCGCATTTCCATGAAAAACATGCGTAAAGCAAGAATCTTTCAGGGCGATTCCTATATTGCCGTTGATTTTCTGAAAAAGAAAACAGAAATAATCTCCATGCGCAATACATCAGAGAATGAAAGCCCATTTGCCATAATTATTGACCCCGGAAATGGTAAGCCAAACAAAACAATTGAGTTTAATAATCCTGTTGTAGAAGAAAGTAATGCCATAAAAGAAGAGTTAAGAACCTTTGCACTTGCAGTAGAAAATAACACCACTCCTATCGTTAGCGCAATGGATGGCTACAAAGCATTAAAGGTTGCCAATCAGATTATGGATAAATTGTCGCAGCAAAAATTCACTGAGAGATGATGAGGATTAAACAACTTTTCACTGTGATTGCATTTGCATCATTAATGCAAGCATGTAATATCATTAATCCTGCAGAGCCAACACCTGCCTTTATTCAGATTGACACAATCAATCTAACAACAAATTTAACTACGCAAGGAAGTGCATCACATAAAATAGTTGATGCCTGGGTTTATGTGGACAATCAGGCTTTAGGTGCTTATGAAATGCCTTGTAAGTTTCCGGTTTTAGCAACAGGTGAACATACTATTTATATACAAGGAGGCATTTTACTGAATGGCATCAATGCCACACACCTGCAATATCCATACTATAAATTTGTTGACAAGACAGTAAACTTAAAGCCCGGAGAAGTTGTCAAAATTGATAACCTGTCAACTAGTTATATTGACAATCTTACTTTTCCATTAATGGAGGATTTTTCAGGATTGTTTTCATTCGAAAAAAGTAGTAATAGTCCCGTTGGTATGCTTGGCGAGTTTGATGCATCGCAAGGTATGGAAGGTGGGTATGGTGTTGTACGATTGGATTCAGGCATTTATAATTTTGAAGTAAAATCTAAAGAAATGATTCTGCCCAACAATGGCACAAATGTTTTTTTAGAGATGAATTATAAAAACTCTGCTCCTTTTCTTGTAATTCTTCAAGCTACTGATCCGTTTGGTAATGTAATCAACAACGCAATTATTACATTAAATACAAAGACAGAGTGGAATAAAATTTATATTGAACTCAAACCAACAATGCAGTTAACCAGCACATCCAAGCGTTTCAGAGTGCTTTTTGGAATGCAACGTACCGATGCAAGTACAAATGAGAGTTTTTACTTCGACAATGTTAAGGTAGTTCATAATTAAGAATTGTTGTTGAAGATATAGCAATGAATAAACGGTCACAAGTCATCAAATATATTATTGCCGATTTTCTATCTGCATTGCTGGCATGGACTATTTTTTTTATTTATCGCAAAACATGTATTGAGCCCGGTGAGTCACCTTTTACTAAGGAATTTCTGTCGGATCCAAAATTTTATTCAGGGATTTTTATTTTACCTGTATGCTGGGTTTTATTTTATGCATTTCTGGGCACCTATAATAATATCTACCGCAAATCACGCTTACGCGATCTGGCACAAACAGCACTTGCATCTTTAATTGGTGTTACAATCATATTTTTTATTTTACTGTTGGATGATGTCATTGTTACCTATAAAAATTATTACAATACTTTTCTTACTTTACTCATCATTCATTATAGCATTACTGTATTTTTCAGGTTAATAATCACAACGATTACAGGAAACAAAATCAAAAAAAGAAAAATTGGATTCAACACCTTATTGGTTGGAAGCAGTCAGAATGCATTACATATTTTTGAAGAATTAGAAACACAAAAAATCAGTCAGGGTAATAAATTTGTTGGGTTTATTCATGTTGATGAAAAGAATGGCGAATATCTGGGAGGCAAACTCCCACACCTTGGTGGTATTGCTGATATTCCTGAAGCTATCAATAAACATCTGGTAGAGGAAGTTATCATTGCAATTGAATCGTCAGAACATGAAAATATTGGGAGAATCATTAATGAACTGGAAGACACTAATGCCATTATTAAAATTATCCCCGACATGTATGATATTCTTTCAGGCTCCGTAAAAATGAATTCTATTTTTGGTGCACCGCTGATAGAAATTTATCCGCAACTGATGCCAGCATGGCAGCAGTATGCTAAACGACTGATGGATATAGTTGTTTCTTTTATTTTTTTAGTCTTGCTCACACCAACATTTATTATTACTGCCCTCATTGTAAAACTTACAAGTAAAGGACCCGTTATTTTCAAGCAAGAACGGATTGGACTCCATGGTAATCCTTTCAGCATCTATAAATTCCGCAGCATGTATCTTGATGCAGAATCCGGTGGCCCTAAGCTTTCCAGTAAAGACGATAGCAGAATTACACCTTGGGGAAAAATTATGCGTAAGTTCAGGATTGATGAAACACCACAATTTTTCAATGTTCTCATTGGCGAAATGTCGCTTGTTGGTCCACGCCCAGAGAGGCAATATTTTATTGACCAGATAATGCTTCACTCACCTCATTATAGACACTTACATAAAGTTCGTCCCGGAATTACATCATGGGGTCAGGTAAAATTTGGCTATGCAGAAAATGTTGGTCAGATGGTTGAACGACTAAAGTATGATATCATTTATATTGAAAACATGTCGCTGGCACTTGACTTTAAAATACTTTTTTACACTGTAAAAATTATTTTTCAGGGACGCGGTAAATGAAGCTATCAATTTAATATCAAAAAAAATATTTTCAAATTACAAACCTTAAAGAATACATTTCATGATAAAACAAATTGCAGTAATTGGATCGGGTACAATGGGAAATGGCATAGCGCATGTCTGTGCACAATATGGAAACAACGTTTCGCTGATAGACATTTCTGAAGCACCTTTAGAAAAAGCCATCAAGACCATTACAGGAAACTTCGACCGAATGGTAACTAAGGGGATAGTGACTGCTGCAGATAAAGATGCGGCATTACAACGCATAACTACTTACACAAAATTATCTGATGGCGTAAAAAATGCCGACCTTATTATTGAGGCAGCTTCAGAAAACGAGAGTATAAAACTCAGCATTTTTAAAGAATTAGACAGCGTTTGTAAAGCCGATGCTATTTTAGCAACAAACACTTCTTCAATTTCCATTACCAAAATTGCATCTGTAACCAAACGTCCAGATAAAGTAATTGGAATGCATTTTATGAATCCTGTGCCTGTGATGAAACTTATTGAAGTTATTCGCGGATACAAAACAAGTGATGAAGTAACAAAAATAATTTTCGACTTGTCTGTTAAACTCAATAAGATTCCTGTTGAGGTAAATGACTATCCCGGTTTTATTGCCAACAGAATTTTAATGCCTATGATTAATGAAGCCATCTATTCACTTTACGAAGGTGTTGCCGGAGTGCATGAAATTGATGAGGTAATGAAATTAGGTATGGCACATCCTATGGGGCCATTGCAGTTGGCCGATTTCATAGGCCTTGATGTTTGCCTTGCTATTTTACGCGTATTACATGATGGTTTTGGAAATCCTAAATATGCACCATGCCCCCTATTAGTAAATATGGTTACAGCCGGTAACTTAGGTAAAAAATCAGGAGTTGGTTTTTATGATTACGCATCAGGTGGAAAAGACCTTATCGTAGCTGCAACATTTCAAAAATAAATGGCACTACCCTATCCTGAAATCAGACTAAAAAAAGGAAAAGAAAAAAGTGTTTTAAATTTCCATCCCTGGATTTTTTCAGGTGCATTGGAGAAAATGCCTGCACAACTGAATAATGGTGATACAGTGACACTACTTTCACATGATGGTGAGATACTTGGCACAGGCCTGTTTCATCATTCAAGTATTGCAGTAAGACTTCTTGCTTTTTCTAAGGTTGAGTTGAATGTAACATTCTGGATTCAAAAATTATCCAATGCCTTACAGCTTAGGAAAAACATACACTTGTTTAACAATAAAGAAACCACTGCATATCGTTTGGTGCATGGTGAAGGTGATGGGCTTTCGGGATTAATCATTGACATTTATGGTGACTGCGCAGTGATACAATGTCACATAAAAGGAATGTTCAGCCATCGTTATATAATAGCTGAAGCATTAAATAATGTTTTCAATCAATCAATAAACACAATTTATGATAAGAGCGAAGATTCTTTTTTTGAAAATAATGAAAGCAGATTTCTCAAAGGAGAAAAGCAATCTGAAATAATAAAAGAAAACGGACATCGGTTTTATGTAAACTGGTTTGAAGGTCAGAAAACAGGATTTTTTATTGATCAGCGTGAGAACAGAAAATTGTTGAGTAATTATTGTGACAGTAAAAATGTAATCAACCTATTTGCTTATTCAGGCGGTTTCTCCATATATGCATTAAAGTCAGGTGCTGCTTTGGTTCATTCTGTTGACAGTTCAAGTCGGGCAGAAAATTGGGCAAACCAGAATGTTCAACTAAACGATGCAGTTAATCATCAATTTTTTTGTGAAGATGTTTTTACCTTTTTGAAAGAAACAAAAAACAATTATCAGGTGTGGGTAGTTGACCCACCAGCATTTGCCAAGCGTCTTGATGCCGTGCGGAATGCCATGATAGGCTATCGGAATCTGAACACTGCTGTCTTTCGCAAAGCATCTCCCGGAAGCATCATATTCACATTCTCCTGTTCTCAGGCTGTTGATGCGTTAACCTTCAGGAAAGTAATTTTTCAGAGTGCCAAAGAAGCACAGAGGCAGATAAAAGTTTTGCATATACTTTCTCAACCTGCCGACCATCCTGTTTCAGTTTTTCATCCCGAAGGTGAATACCTAAAAGGATTAGTTTTGTATGTTGAATAACACTCATTTTATTTAAACACATTAAATTAATATGCTTCAGAATATACCACAGTTAAAACATACAGCATCAGGAAATTTCTTTCTGATGGCCGGACCATGCATTGTTGAATCGGAGCAGATGTGTATGGACATTGCAGGAACAGTAAAAGAAATTACAGACAGACTTCAGATTCCATATATTTTTAAAGCAAGTTTCAGAAAAGCTAATCGCTCCAGACTTGATTCATTTACCGGTATTGGCGATATTCCTTCGCTCGAAATACTGCGCAAAGTCCGTCAGCGTTATCAATTACCTATTGTTACCGATATTCACGAAAGTCATGAGGCTGCACTTGCAGCAGATTATGTTGATGTACTACAGATTCCAGCATTTCTTTGTCGCCAGACAGAATTGTTGGTAGCAGCAGCACGAACCGGAAAAACTGTTAACGTAAAAAAAGGACAATTCCTTTCTCCCGAATCTATGAAATTTGCCATAGATAAAATACGACAATCCGGTAACCATCAGGTAATGGTTACTGAACGCGGCACTATGCTTGGTTATGGCGATTTGGTGGTTGACATGCGCGGCATTCCTGAGATGAAAAAATTTGATGTACCGGTTGTCATGGATGTCACGCATTCATTGCAACAGCCTAATCAGGCATCCGGAGTAACAGGAGGTAAACCTGAACTTATCAGCACTATTGCCCGTGCTGCAATGGCTGCCGGTGCCGATGGTATTTTTATTGAAACACATCCAAATCCTGCCAAAGCATTGAGTGATGGTGCCAATATGTTACAGCTTGACCTCCTTGAAAAGCTTTTAGTTTCATTGCTAAAAGTGCAACAAGCAGTTCGTTGATATTTGATGATTGATTAATACTTTGTCTTGAAGTTTTTTTCAGAACTTTGATTTGGACAATTGTATTATTATTTCATACCTTACATCGCCATTTACACAATACATTTAAAAAAATTGACAAGTGAGTGTAAAGCAATGAACATATCAAAACAGAAACAATGAACAGCAAGCTGATTATATTTATTGTCATATCAGCAATTCATCTTATTGCACACCTAATGGCCTTTCAGTGGTTGGTATTTATCACCAAACCATTACTGATGCCCATATTGCTTTGGTATTTTTCAGAAGGGTTAACTTTCGGCAAACTGACACTTATCCAAAAGCGTATGATTACAGCACTCACACTGGCATGGATTGGCGATATTATAAATCTTTACAGTCATATCAATCACTGGATATTTACAGCCGGTATAATTATTTTTCTTGCAATGCAGGTTATGTATATCATTATTTGTTTTTATCTCATTCGCTTTAAACAAATCAAACAGCTATACCTCATCTTCTGCACCTTAGTATTTATTGCTTATGGCAGTGTGCTGCTCTGGTTATTACTACCACATCTGGATGAAATGACCATCCCGGTTTTAATTTATGCATCTGCGCTTACCTTAACCGGAATTGCTTCAGCCTTAACAAAAGATCAACTGCCGCGAAAGGTTTTTTATTGCTTATTAACTGGCACATTGCTTTATATAATTACTGACAGTTTGGATGCCATCAATAATTTAAGAGCATCTTTCCCTTATGCTGCATTCTGGATTGCACTCACCTATCTTTCAGCACAAATGATGATAACCATTGCAGTAAAGAAAATTAAAACTAATTAGTTAATCTCTAATTCTTAATTATCAACTTTCTATAAGACCTCGTCCGGTTTTCTTTACTTTGTCTTCTTTGCGCAGTTCTTCAACAATCTTATCCAATACACCATTAATAAAAACCTTGCTCTGTGGTGTACTATAATCTTTGGAAATATCAATATATTCGTTTAGGGTAACTTTTAAAGGTATCTGATCAAATTTCAATACTTCGGTAACAGCCATTTTAAGCATAATCATATCGCTTAAGGCAATACGGTCAACTTCCCAGTTTTTAGTACGTTCTGCAATTATTGATGTCCACTCTTTATCATTCTTAATGGTTTCCTTCAGAAGTCTGATCATAAAATCACGGTCATCGGCCTCGTCTTTAAACAGCGGTAAAATTGCAGGTTGATCTGTAGTATAAAATTGTCTGATTGTTTTAATCACCATAACATGAGCCAACTCCAGGCTCTCTGCCCACCAGATGTTTTTTTCTTCAATTACACCATTGATAGATTCGGATTGTTGTACTTCTTCTTTATACAATTTCAAAAGCCAATCCATTTCTACAACTTCAGTATTGGTCATAGTAAAGTCACGGTATGACGGATGCTGCCTTAATTTATAAAAACATTTTCCAACCGCTTCCATATCGGCCTGCCAACTGATTTTATGTTTCTTGCAATTATCTATAAACTGTTCATCGTTTTTCAACCATGATATAAATGCAGTCTTTTCAAAAGAGCGTACAAACTCTCTTTTATTGACAATAAACTTTGATGCTACATCAATGCGATACAACTGTTCTTGCTCTGCAAGCTCAATCAACAATTGCAAAAGGGCAAGGTAAAGTTCATAAAGACGGCTCGTTCCTTCAACAAGATCTTTTTCAGCTTTGGTCACATTATATCCTTCACTTTGATAATAAGTATATAATACCTGCAATACCCGAATCCTTAAATGACGTCTGGCTAACATAAATTATTGAATCTAATAAGAACGAAAAAAGTTTTTGTTTACTATAAATTATTTACCTCCATAAATACGTTTCTCTGCCATTTGCATAGCAGCTACCAATGTCGGAATTTTCTCAGCTTTTGACTTTTTGAAAATCTCTAAAGTAACGTTGTAAATATGTTCGGTCTGTTTTAAAGCTTCTGCACGACTGAATTTCTTCAACTCGCTGTAAACATTAATAAGTCCGCCTGCATTGATTAAAAAGTCAGGCGCCCATAATATGCCTTTGTCCAAAAGCATTTTGCTATGAACAACTTCGTCAGCTAACTGATTATTTGCTGCACCTGATACAATAGCACATTTAAGTTTACCAATATTTTCAGTATTCAACGTTGCACCTAATGCACATGGTGCATAAATATCAACATCTAAAGAAAAAATACTGTCTGGAGCAACTACTTCTGCTTTATAAGTTGTTGCTACTTGTTGCAATGCATCTTTGTTAATGTCGGTAACATACACCTTGGCACCTTCTTCTGTAAGGTGTTTTACTAAGTTACTGCCAACATGACCTGCACCCTGCACACAAACTTTTTTACCACTCAGGCTGTCATTTCCCCACACCTCTTTCGCTGAAGCTTTCATGCCCATATAAACACCATAGGCAGTCACAGGTGATGGGTCGCCACTGCCGCCCATTGACTCAGGCAAACCGGTTACATGCTTGGTTTCTTTGGAAATGTATTCCATATCTTTTGTAGATGTACCCACATCTTCGGCAGTGATGTACCTGCCACTTAAAGAGTTCACATACTGTCCAAACTTTCTGAACAAGGCTTCTGTTTTATCTTTCTTGCTATCACCAATAATAACAGCTTTTCCTCCACCTAAGTTAAGTCCTGAAATTGCAGCTTTATAAGTCATTCCGCGCGAAAGTCGCAGAACATCTGTCAAGGCATCGTTTTCATTCTGATACATCCACATACGAGTTCCGCCAAGTGCAGGACCCAAATTGGTATTGTGTATGGCAATAATTGCCTTTAAACCGGTTTCATGATCATAACAAAACACCACCTGTTCGTGTTTCATATCAGTAACTTGTGCAAAAACACTATTGGCAGTTGCTATTGTTTCTTTCATTTCTTTTACTTCAATCATTTACAATGTTTTTATCTGATTGTTAATTCAGTTTAATTTGCAACCCCAACGACCTGCAAACAGGTCGCAAAAGTAGTTTTTTTTTGCTCTGAACAAAAATTTCATTTACATGTCCGACTTATTAACATTAAATCGCTTTTTCGTAAAATACCGGGGTCGGCTTGCTCTTGGGCTCATTTTTGTACTCTTTGCCAACTATTTCGGCCTTTTACCTGCACAAATAACCCGAAAAGCAATAGATTTTATCTCCACCGGAACACACCATAATTATTCCGATTCGGCCAAAACTTTAACACTTTACGCATTGGGCATTTTTGGCGTGGTTTTCCTGCGTGGCGTATTGCTATTTCTGATGCGTCAGACCATCATAGTCATGTCGCGCCATATTGAGTTTGATATGAAAAATGAGATTTATGATCAGTATCAGAAACTTGATATGCACTTTTATGCAAGTGCCAATACAGGTGACCTGATGAACAGAATCAGTGAAGATGTAAGCAGGGTACGTATGTACACCGGCCCTGCAATTATGTATTTGGTCAATATTACAGTGATGATTATTGTAGTTTTTATAGCTATGATGAACATCAGTCCGGGTTTAACCTTAGTGGTATTATTCCCATTGCCACTGCTTGTTATCCTGATTTATTATGTGCAGAAAATTATCAACACCAAGAGTGAAAAAGTTCAGGAAGCGTTAAGTATGCTCTCCACCAACGTACAGGAATCTTTTGCTGGAATACGGATAGTTAAGTCTTTTTCTAAAGAAAAAGACTTTGCAGCTTTATTTCATAGTCAGGCAAAAAACTATTTCAATCAGACTATGCAACTGGCACGTATCAATGCATTGTTTATTCCTGCCATCATGTTGCTTGTGGGCATTAGCTCTGTTACTATAATTTACTATGGCGGAATTTTGGTTGATGAAAAGCAAATCACCTATGGAAATATTGCGGAGTTTGTTATTTATCTCAATATGCTCATGTGGCCTGTAGGTATGTTGGGATGGATAATTACACTCATCCAAAGAGCAGATGCCAGTCAGCGAAGAATTAATAGTTTCTTACATACAGAGTCTGAAATCAAATACAACAACACAGGAATAGTTCCAGAAAATGTAAAATCCATAGAATTGAAAAATGTTTCATTTTCATTCGGAAAAAACAGCGATCCTGCATTGGAAAATATTAATCTGCAACTCTCAACAGGAAAAGTTATAGCTATAGTTGGCACTACAGGCTCCGGTAAAACTACAATTGCCAATTTGGTGTCAAGACTCTATGATCCAACACAAGGAGAAGTATTGGTTAACGATATTCCACTTAAAAACATGAACCTTGAATGGTGGCGCAGGCAAATTGGATTTATCACTCAGGATGTGCTTTTATTTTCTGATTCCGTTGCCAATAATATTGCATTTGGAACAAAAGAATATGATACAGAATCATTGACAGCTGCTGCCAAAACAGCTATGGTTTACGATGAAATAGTTCATTTTAAAGATGGCTTCAGTACCATGTTAGGTGAACGAGGTGTTAATCTTAGTGGAGGACAGAAACAACGTATTTCCATTGCACGCGCCATTATGAAACAGCCACAGTTTTTGATTCTTGACGATTGCCTTTCTGCACTCGACACCGGCACAGAAGAACAGCTGCTGCAAAACTTGTTACCTTATTTTCAACATCGCATAACATTAATTTTAGGGCATCGCATTTCATCAGTAAAACATGCCGATGAAATAATTGTCTTGCATCAGGGTAAAATACTGGAACGTGGCACACATCTGTCACTACTGCAACAAAATGGCTTCTATGCAAAAATGGTTACTGAGCAACTTAAAAAGCAGGCCGTCAAATCCTGATTTCCGGTAAACATCCATTCTGCTTTTAAACATTGTTTGCATAAATAAAGCTGATTGATTTTATTTGCCATCGGATGAATGCATATATAGCCATACATTGCAAGGTAGAACCTGTTCAGCCATTCAGTGAAATACTAATAGCCCAACTTGCTGAAATTGGTTTTGAAATGTTTGAAGAAAAGGAAGATGGATTTGATGGATTTATCAGGAAAGAAAATTTTAATGAGTCTTTATTAGAAACAATAGAGTTTTTGCAGCCAAACGAGTTTTGCACTGCACATTGGCAGTTAGAAGAAGTAGAAAGTCAAAACTGGAATGAAGAATGGGAAAAAAATTACCCGCCAATAAGAGTTAAAAATATTTATGTACGTGCTCCATTTCATCCTGATGCATCAGACAATGATCTTGAAATTATCATTCAGCCAAAAATGGCATTTGGCACAGGACATCATGCAACAACTGCTATGATGATGGAATTGATGCTGGAAACAAACATTGCTGATAAAAATGTTTTAGATATGGGATGCGGTTCCGGCATTCTTGCAATACTTGCCTCAAAACTTGGTTGCACTTCTGCAACCGGCATAGATAACGACCCGAATTGTGTACTGAACAGCATTGAAAATCTTGAAAACAATAAAATAAGAAATGTTGAAGTACTTCAGGGAGATGCCTCGTCACTCAAAGATTTAAAATTCGAAATTATTCTTGCCAATATAAACCGTAATATTTTATTAGATGATATTGCATCGTATAATAATGCATTGTCTGATGGTGGACAGTTGTTGGTGAGCGGTTTTCTGACAGAAGATGTTGATCGCATCAAACAATCGTTTGGAAAATATGGTTTGAAACTTTCACGTATGAAACAAAATCAGAACTGGGTAGCCATGCATTTTTTCAAATCCCATTCCGGTAAATGACGCATCATAAAGAAACTAAAAACCCGCTAAATATTATTGTCATAGTTGCTGCATTAGGCTATTTTGTTGACATCTATGATTTGATTTTGTTTGGCATTGTGCGTACTCCAAGTCTAAATGGTCTGGGTATTACCGAGCCTGATTTAGTTACTGAGTATGGCTTGCACCTTTTAAGTTATCAGATGATTGGTATGCTTACAGGTGGACTTCTCTGGGGAATTATGGGTGACAAAAAAGGACGTGTTTCCGTTTTGTTTGGCTCTATTATCATGTACTCTATTGCAAATATTGCTAATGCTTTTGTACAAGAGATATCAGATTATACTTCGTCATCAATAATAAATACATATACTGTTTTGCGGTTTATTGCCGGAGTGGGCTTGGCAGGAGAACTGGGTGCCGGAATAACTTTGGTAAACGAAACCATGACTAAAGAACATCGTGGGTATGGAACCATGATTGTAGTTTCCTTTGGTGTGTTGGGGGCAGTCTTTGCAAATATTCTTGGGCACTTTGTAACGTGGCAATCGTCATACATTATTGGTGGTGTAATGGGTTTGGTTTTACTGTTTCTGAGAATTGGTGTTTATGAAAGTGGCATGTTTAAAAATCTTCAGGTGCATAGCCTTGAACGCGGTAATCTGATGATGTTATTCAATAACAGAAAAAGATTCTTAACCTATTTGAGTAGTATTGCAGTTGGTGTTCCTATCTGGTATATGATTGGAATTTTAGTAGTCTTTTCGCCAGAAATTGCAAAAATGAATGGTATCACCGGTGTTAATGGCGGTGATGCCATCATGTATTTTTATTTAGCAACCTGCGTGGGCGATTTTCTGAGTGCCTATTGGAGTCAGCAATGGAAAAGCCGTAAAAAGGTTTTGAAACTTTATCTGATAATCACGATGGTCATTACACCTGTTTACCTTTATCTAATGGGCAATGCCTCCGTGTCTATTTTTTATGCTGTATGCGGGTTATTGGGTTTTGCATCCGGCTATTGGGCAGTGTTTGTAAGCACAGCTTCAGAACAGTTTGGTACCAACATCAGGGCTACTGTTACTACAACAGTTCCCAATATGGTCAGAGGATCACTAGCCATTTTAACCTTGCTTCTGGCCTATTTTCGTGATTCATTAGGATTGAACATGATTGATGCCATGTTTGCTGTAGGCGTTATTACTGCTGCCGGAGCATTTTTATCTTTGCTTGGTATCAAAGAAAGCTATGCCAAAGATTTAAATTATATTGAAACATGAAAAAGAAAACATTGGTGATGGGCGCTTCACCCAACCCGGCCCGCTATTCTAATAAGGCCATTCACAAACTCCTGTACTACAACCACCCTGTTGTGGCCATTGGTGCCAGGCCTGATAAAGTTGAAGAGGTAGTAATTGAAACCGGACAAATTGCCTTTAAAGGCATTGATACCGTAACATTATATCTTAACGAGGAAAGGCAACATCCCTTAGAAGATTACATTTTGTCCCTGCATCCCAAACGAATCATTTTTAATCCGGGAGCTGAGAATGAATCATTAAAAATCAAGGCAGAAAAACAAGGTATTGAATGTGTGGAAGCATGCACCTTAGTGATGCTCACTATTGGCGATTACTGATTCTCGTTAATTCTAACAGGCTCTTTCAGCTCTTTCTTTCTGTCGCCACCTTCGGTGCATGCACCTACTTTTTTAATACAACGTGGACTTTTTCTTTGTTGCATGTTTGAATTACCTTTATCATGCGCATCATTCGACTTATGAATCATGATTACAGGAGTATTGTTAATCTCTCTAACCTCTGTAGGACGTCCACCGGTTTTTATTGGGCGAGCCTGATCTTGACCAAATGTGCTCTGAGTCAAAAATAAACAGGATGAAAATAAAACCAGATTGTAAATATTCATTTCTTTTGTTGTAATGGAAGCAAATTTACGACATTACCGGTGAAATTTATGTGAATGAAGATACCGGAAATTCTACTCTGAAAGTTGTGCCTTTGTTGGCTTCCGAACTTACGCTCAATGTTAAACGATGAAAATCAGAAATGGTTTTAACAATAGCCAATCCTAAACCGAAACTTGGTTCTGTTGATTTATTAAATTTCTTAAATCGGTCGAAAATATGTGAGAGATTTTCTTTTACAATACCAACACCGGTATCTCTGATTTCAACCACAAAAACATCATTTTGTTTAGAAGCACTTATATCTATCTGCCCATTCTCCACATTATACTTTATAGCATTAGTGATAATGTTACTAAAGAGTGTAAAAAGTAAAGTTCTGTTGGCATTCGGAAATTCAAAATCATCAAGATGCTGCATGTAGAGCCTGATGTTCTTAGTGCTTAAATGTTCCTGAAAATCTTCAACAATTTCCTGAAGCAGTGCTTTAATATTTACGGTTTCATTTTTCAAAAACTGTTCATTATCAATTTTTGAAATCATCAGTAATGACTTGATGATTTTACTCATTCTGTTCAACTTTCTTATTGAATCATCCAGCTTATCAGCTACATCATCATCAATCTTTTCATCCATAAGCATATTCTCAAACCGTGATTTGAGAATAGAAATAGGTGTCTGCAACTCATGCGAAACATTCGAAATAAATTCCTTTTCGGTGAGGAAAGCACTCTTTATACGCTGCATCAGCTCTGTTAAACTGATGTCTAACTGCTGAAATTCAAGCGTAGTAGTTTGAACCGGCACATCATTGAAATGTACAGGGTCTTTTGTTCCTTTTAACTTTCGCTCCACAATTTCATTCAATGGGCGCAGCAACAGTCGGGCATAACCAACATCTACAAAAATGGAGGCTATAATTGTTAAAATAGTTGCCCACAAAGCTACTCTGCCAATAGTATTTTTTAGCTTGTTTAAAGAATCTATTCCCTCTCCTATCTGCAAACTATAAATCTGATTGTCGTAAATAAATGACTGACGGATTATGCGATGATTTAACTTTTCGCCATCAATTTCCCATTCTTCATTGGTAATTACTGTGGGCTTTACATCTTTCATTCCCGACAGTGGCTCTATGAGGATAAACTCTTCTTTAAGAATATTGTAACTTTCAAAAGTACAGTCCGATTCTCTGGCAATGTCATTCAGCCCACCTTTTTCAATTATGCGCAATACTTTTGATGTACGCGCTTTTAACCTCTGGTCAATGTGATTATAAACAACCTTCTCAACAATAAAAGGCATTAATGCCCCGAATGCCAGCACCACAAGTGCTTTACTCAGGGCATTATAGATAGCAAGTTTTAACTGGAGTTTCATCTCCAGCCAAAGTTAGTATTTATCATTGGGCATTTAACCTATAGCCAATACCACGAACTGTTTCAAACCACTCAATAGGTGCATGAGCAGCTAATTTTTTACGGAGGTTTTTAACGTGAACATCAATATAGTTTGAATCGTAGTCATCATCCATAACATCGCCCCAGATGTGTTCTGTTAATTGAGATCGTGATAAAACACGTCCCTTATGTAATGCCAGATAATGCAATAAGTCAAATTCTTTCTTGGTCAATACAACAGGCGTTTCTTCGTATGTCAGTGTGCGGTTCTGATAGTCCATCATGAAACCATTAATGTCAATTATTTGTACTTTAAGCCCATGTTTTCTTCTTAAAATAGCCTGCATGCGCGCATGTAACTCAGGCAGTGAGAATGGTTTAGCTAAGTAGTCATCAGCACCTAAATCCAGACCCAGAATTTTATCATCTGTTTCACTTCGTGCTGTCAGTACAATGAATGCACTGTCTATAGCGTTCTTCTTGGCTTCTTTCAAAATTTCAAAGCCATTGGTATCGGGTAAACCAATATCCAATAAAACAAAATCGTAGGAGTTTACCCACATCATTTCTAATGCCTTGGCACCTGTAAATGCTACATCGCAATGCAGACCTTGTTTTGTAAGGTAAATTTCCATTTCATGAGACAAACTACGTTCGTCTTCAACAATTAATACATTCATAATTTCTGTGTTTTGAAAGGTTAAAAATAAAAAACTTCATGTACATGAAGACAAAAATACTGCCGAAATATGAAGGAACCGATTAATCGTTAAGAGCGTTCAGCAATATTTCACATGAACGTTCAATGAGTTGATGACTTATTGTCAACGGAGGTGCTACTCTCAAACAATTTGGCGCAAACAAAAACCAGTCGGTAAACAAACCTTTTTCAATACATTTTCTGATGGTATTCAAACAAACTTTTTCAGATTCAAGTTCTATTGAAAGCAATAACCCTTTTCCGGCAACAGATTTAATTTTAGGATGCTTTAATAATTCTCGAAAGAGTATTTCTTTTTCTTCTACACTGTCGTAAAGTTTTTGTTCAGTCAATTGACTGAATGCTGCCATTCCTGCTGCACAACAAACCGGGTGACCACCAAATGTGGTTATGTGTCCCAATACAGGATTGTGTGTTAAATTATCCATTGTTGCCTTTGATGTGATGAATGCACCTAAAGGCATGCCACCGCCTAATGCTTTTCCTAAAACCAAAATATCCGGAACGATATCATAATGCTCAAAGGCAAACCGCTTTCCTGTTCTGCCTAATCCGGTCTGACATTCATCAACGACTAAAATTATATTTTTCTCTCTGCAAATTCGCACAATATGATTTACAAAGTCTTGAGTCAGTGGCTTACAACCTTCTTCGGCTTTAACCAATTCCAAGATGATACATGCAGTGTTTTCATTCAACACAGCAAAGTCAGGTGCTGATGGATCAATAAATTTTATGCCAGGAATTAATGGTCTGAAGGCTGATGAAAAATATTCATTACTCATTAGACTCAGTGAGCCTTGTGTGCTACCATGATAAGCATTAGTCAGCGCAACAATTTCATTTCTTGCTGTTGTTCTTTTGGCTAATTTCATTGCACCCTCTATAGCTTCGGTTCCGGAATTTACGAAGTAGGTACAATTTAAATTAGGTGGCAGATGTGCTGCAAGCAAACTTGCAAACAAGGTCTGTGGGCTTTCAATCAATTCTCCATACACCATAATATGACTATAGTGTTCTATCTGTTTTCTGATAGCCTCATTGATGGCAAAATTGTTATGGCCCAGATTACAAACAGAAATACCTGCAATCAAATCAATGTATTCTTTTCCTTTATCATCATACAAAAAACAACCATCGGCACGCACAATATGCAGTGCAAGTGGCGACTGACTTGTTTGAGCAACGTGTTGTAAAAAAAGTTGTCGGTGATTAATCATTTTTACTCTTGAATGAAGCGTAAATCACTTCCATAAACTCATCAAAAACAGCCTTATTACAAGCTACTATTTCCTGTCCAAAAATAAAATCTCTTTCTCCGGAAAAATCTGCAACTACACCTCCTGCTTCTTCAACTAAGAGAGCACCTCCTGCAACATCCCATGCATTGAGTCCATATTCAAAAAATCCATCTAAACGGCCACATGCAGTATAAGCCAGATCGGCAGCAGCAGAACCAAGTCTTCTTAGTCCTCTTGTATTTCGCATACAAAAATCAAACACCTTCATATACTCTTCCATTCTGCTATAATTGGTGTATGGAAACCCTGTTGCCAACAATGCATGTTGCAATTTATTTGTAGATGATACTGAAATTCGTTTTCCATTAAGCCATGCACCGCCATTCTTCCAGCAATAAAAAGTTTCATTAAAATTTATCTCATGTACAATACCTAGTTGCAATTGATTGTTTTCCATCAATCCAATACTGACGCAATAACATGGTAATCCGTGAATAAAATTGGTTGTTCCATCAAGCGGATCAATTATCCATTGCAGTTCATTATTACTCTTAGATACTGTTAACTCTTCAGTGATAAATCCTGCTGAAGGCAAAATATTTCTAAACTCATTAACTAAAATTTCCTCTGCTGTTTTATCTACATAGCTCACCAAATCATGTAATCCCTTATATTCCACAACAGACTTGTCGAAACGTTTACTTTCCTGCTGAATAAACTGTGCTGCTTTTGCAACAGCCTCACAGGTTTTTATGGTTATCTGTTCTAAATCTCTCATTGACAATTAAGCAAAAATTATGTTATCTGTATACGATTGAAATCTGCCGGCACGCTAATAGTTACAGTTTTATCACGCAGACGCTTTGGCAAAACAACTTCCATATCATTTATCCTGAAATGATTTGGTCTGAATGGCAAGCCATGAATAACCATCCTACACTCTGTATATTGCTGTTTATAGGATCCAAACTTCTCACAAATTATTCTCATTTGTCTTCTGTTGCCAAATACAGTAAATTTTTTTACTGAGAAATTTCCTTGCCTGTATGAATAATTTTCTCCGTCATCCTCATAGAAATAGCTGATATTTCTGTTTGATGAATAGTAAACATGTAAAGTAATCTGCCGTGCAGGGCTATCATCCAGATTTTGCATTACAGGCTGATGCGGAATAACGGCACCTTCTTTTACAAAGAGAGGAAAGCGGTCAAGTGGTGCTTCAACATGATATTCATGTCCCCCTTTGAATTGTTTGTCATTCCAATAGTAATACCAGTTTCCTTTGGGCAGATATACAGCCCTGCCACTTGATGCACTTACATTGATTGGGCAAATAAGCATCTGATCTCCAAAACCAAACTCGTCCATGCGCATGTGTGTTTCAACATCGTCTTGTGCAAGGAAAGCTAATGGTCTTATCATGGGTGTTCCCTTGTTTACATACTGCCAGAATGTGGTGTATATGTAAGGGATTAACTGATATCGGAGTTCAATTGATTTTCTGATAAGTGCCTCGTAAGCTGCACCAAATGCCCAAGGCTCTTTATCACCCTGATCGCTGCTTGAATGGCCTCTGAAAAATGGATGGAAAATTGCCATTTGAATATAGCGAACAAACAATTCGCCATCAGGCTCACCAATAAATCCACCAATGTCTGTTCCACAAAAAGAAATTCCGGAAATACTCAGTCGTTGACATTGCATGTTGGCAACCCATATATGCTCCCACGATGCAACATTGTCACCCGTCCACACAGCAGCATAGCGCTGCACACCTGAAAATCCTGAACGCGTTAAAACAAAAGGTCTTTTTTCGGGAGTAAATTGTTTAAGTCCTTCATAGGTGGCGCGTGCCATTTGCATACCATAAACATTATGTCCCATGCGATGGCTTACATTCAGTCCATCATAATTGTGTCGTACATCATCAGGAAATGTTGCAATTTCAAAAACTGCAGGTTCATTCATGTCATTCCAAACACCACTAACACCCTGCTCCAAGAGTTCTTTATACAAACCACTCCACCACTTTCTTACATCGGGGTGCGTGAAATCGGGAAAATAACAATCACCGGGCCATACTTTACCTTCCATATAATCACCGTCCTGTCTGCGACAGAAATAATCTCTTTCAAGTGCCTGTTGAAACACCCAATAGTCTTTATCTTTTTTAATCCCAGGATCAATGATTACAATAATCTTAAAACCTTGTTCACGCAATTCTGCAATCATCCTTTTTGGATCCGGAAAACGTTCAAGGTCCCAGGTAAAACATCTGAAACCTTTCATGTAGTCAATATCCAGATGGATGACATCGCAGGGGATGGCCTTACTGCGGAAATTCCCGGCCAGTTCTTTAACTACAGTTTCAGGATAATAACTCCACTTGCTTTGATGATATCCTAAAGTCCATTTTGGAGGTAATTCAGGAAGTCCTGTGATTTTACAATACTCTTCTGCAACCTGCATCAAAGTAGGTGCATAAATAAAGTAATAACACATCTGACCACCTTCTGCCCAGAAACTAGCATGTGTGTTACTTTCTTTTCCGAAATCAAAAAATGTCTGAAAGCTGTTATCGAAAAATATGCCGTATGAAATGTTGTGATGTAATCCGAAATAAAAAGGAATGTTTCTGTACAATGGATCTTGCTCTTTGGCGAATCCATAGGTGTCAGTACCCCAGTTTAAAAATCTTTTCCCTCTTAAATTCTGAGAAGTTGCTTTGTCACCAAGTCCGAAAAAATTCTCATGCTGTTGAATTTGTTTTGTGCAATAAACATAATGCCCCCCATAGCCGGGATTAGGCTCCCAATGAAATCCGCCATCGTCACAATTGATCAATCGCCCATCAATAGTAAAGAGTGAAATACTCATGGTGTCACGTTCAATGTGGCAAACAACTTCAGAAGTTTTAATCACTAACTGCTTATCATCTTCAATCAGTTCAACAGGTGTATCAGTGAAATTAAAATCTGGTGCTTTGGCGTAGGAAAAATCACGTGATAAATAATCTATGCCATAACGAAAACGAATTATCCTTGATGAATAAACCTGTACTTCTAAACTACAATTGGCAGTTTCTATTAAAAATACATTACCTGTCCGTTTTATCTCAATAATTTCAGACGGATAATTCTTCTTATTTGTTGCTTGAAAATCCATAAAAAAATTTAGTGTCGGGAATTAATTTATTCCACCATCTTCTATTGTTGCAAATAAAACAATTTACGGATATGTTTTCCGCACATCACTAAAGGAGTTTTTAAGTTAAAATTGTTGATGAAACTAAAAGATTAAGATAGCTGTATTTCAATTGTTTCGCTGTCTATATGCTTCAAAAAGGATGATGCCGGCTGCAACAGAAACATTTAACGATTGAACCACATTATTCATAGGTATCAATACTTTTTCGTCAGCACGCTTCAGATATTCAGGCGAAATGCCGCTATCTTCACTACCCATGATGATGCAACAAGGCACTTTCAAATCTGATGTAAAATAAGGCTGGCTTGCTTTTTCTGTTGCTGCTACAATTTTAATTCCTGAGCCCTTCAGATACTCAATGGTAAGTTTAAGATTATTTTCACGGCAAACAAGAATGTTGTGCAATGCACCTGCAGAAGTTTTAATAGCATCGGCATTCAGTTGCGCTGAGCCTTGATCCGGAATTATAATCGCATGAACACCTGCACAGGCTGCTGTGCGTGCCATAGCGCCAACATTACGTACATCTGTTACACGATCTATCATTAAAAAAAGTGGCACTTCGCCTCTCTCAAAAATCATTGGAATAATATCCTCTGTTTTATGATAGGTTATTGATGACAAAACACAAACAACACCCTGATGATTTCCTTTTGTAAGCTTGTTTAGTTTAAAATCGGGCACCACCTGAAACGGAATATTATTCTTGGCAAGCAATTGTCTTAGCTCATTTACCAAGCTGTTATTGACACCTTTTTGGATAAATATTTTTTCAATATCCTTTCCTGCATTCACTGCTTCCATAACAGCGCGTGTGCCGTATATTAATTCTTCATTACTCATTGTTCTGTATTATTCTACCTTGTCGCCAGTGGTCAACAGCCATATACCAAACAGGCTCATAAGCTGCTGAACGGACAAGTACATAATCATTATTTGTGAATGGGTTAGCCATTTTCCTGAATGAGAAATTTAAACTTCCATATCCTTTAAAAAAACCATAATCCCAATATTCTGTATCACTGGTACGATAAACAGTTTTGGGTGAACCAAAAATTAAATAAATCATTCCCCTGTCGGTTTTCCATCCTTCGAGATATGAAGTAAAAAAACGATTGGCATTTTGCATTCTTGAATAAAATATTTTTATCAGAAACCTTGCTCTCTCCTTGCTTCCTGAAACATCAATCCAGAATTGATCAACAGCTTCTTTTTTATCATCTTCTTGTTGAATTTTGTTAAACTCATTGAGTGTGGTAATGTATCGTAAAGCCGATACCATGGGTTCAATAGTGGTTACTGCCGGAAACTCACCTCCGAAATTGAATAATGCAGCACCTGATTTGAGCAAGGTATCATATTGCAACTGATACATACCATATCGGTTTATGTTCAGGTTATAAAACTTATCTGCATCACTCACCAACTGAAACGAACTGTCTGATGCATACTTAAAAACTAATGGAGGTTTACTGCTGAATGGTGGCTCTGCTATAGGATAATTTCTGTAAAAACATCTTACCCACAATGGCAATTGGAAATTAGCATTTTGAATTTTTGTTGTACTACCGTTTGAAATAAAGTTACTGAAACTTGGATAGTCAGTTGATTCATTATAAAACAAAAAAGAATTAATCCCCTGCAAACTGCTGTCGGTTTCAATATAACTTTCCTGAAAAAGATTGTTGATGTCACCTAGTAAACGTAATGCAACCAATGAACTGTTCGTTGGTTTCTTTATGTAAAATGATTTGAGAATAAATGCTGAAGTATCATCAGTGTAGGGAACGGTAAAAGAATAAGAAATACTATCGTTTAACTTTTTGCTTTCATAAGCTTGAAAAACAATTATCTTCAATGTTAGCTCAATGCTTTTATCACTCTTATCTTCTTGCTTATAATTAATTGCTGTAACTGGCAGTTTCAAAAAAATTGTACTGCTGTCATTTGAATGGTTGTATAAAAGATATTTCGGTTGTTGCAATCTGCTGTTTTTATAAATCCATGACAGGTCGTTGTTGCTTACGCGGTGAAGCCCACTGCATGACACTAAAAAAAGAAGTATGATTGCTCCAACTTTATTCACCTGCTCTTTCAATTAATGACTGAGGTAAGTTTTTCTGCGCCTTAGCTCCAAGTTCTTTCATCTTTTGTGCTTTGCCAATAAGATTTCCCGATCCATCGGTCAACTTTTTCATTGCTTCAACATAGTCTTCTTTAGCTCCGTCCATTTTCTTTCCGATCGAAATCATATCATTAATAAACAGCACTAGTTTATCATACATTTTTCCGCCTTCTTCGGCAATGAGTAATGCATTTTTAACCTGACGTTCCTGTTTCCAGATACTTGCAACTGTTCGTAGGGTCGCCAATAATGTGGTGGGACTGACAATCACAATCTTTTTATCCCATGCAAACTGATAAATTTCAGGGTCGGCTTGCATGACTATACTAAATGCCGGCTCAATAGGCATAAATAACAACACAAAGTCAGGTGTATTGTAGCCGGATGCTGTCTGATAGTTTTTATCACTCAGTAGCTTTATATGATTCTTTACAGACTGTACATGCAGTTGAGTTGCTTTTGCTCTCTGAGTTTCATCAGCAGTCGCTACCAGTTCGCTATAGGCAAGTAACGAAACTTTTGAATCTATAATCAGATGTTTCTGCTCCGGAAGAAAAACCATCACATCAGGTTTAATTTTATCACCCTCTACATTGGTGGTGACTACCTGTGTTTTATACTCATGTTCCTTTATCAGTCCTGACGATTCCAAAATTTTTTCCAGAACCATTTCGCCCCAATTGCCTTGCATTTTATTATCACCTTTAAGTGCTGTGGCAAGATTGTTTGCCTCACTGCTAAGTTGTTTATTCAGATCAAGTAAATTCTTTATCTGCTCTTTTAGCGAGATACGCTCCGAAGATTCTGTTTTATAAGTCTTCTCAACCTTGTCTTCAAAATCTTTAATCTTTTCTTTCAAGGGGTTCAATACTAAGTCAAGATTGATTCTGTTCTGCTCAGTAAACTTAACACTTTTTTCTTCGAGGATTTTATTGGCCAAATTTTCAAACTCTGTTTTAAAACGTTGTTGCAGTTGTTCCAGCTCAGTCTTTTGTTCATTTAGTCTTCCCTGCAGATCAACGTTTTTTGTATTTAAAGTTGCATGCTCTGCCGTCAACTTCAACATTGCATCACGTTCCTGCGAAAACATATTTTCAGCTTCAAGAATTCTTGATTTTGCTTCACGCAAAGAAACTTCCATACTGCCAACAGCAATCTCCTTTTCAGAAAGCAATTGTTTAATGTTTCTGATTTCTGCGCTCAGTTTTTGCTGAACAATAAAGTAAACGACTACTGCAGTGATTACAGCAGTAAGAATTAAATAAACTGTCATAGTGTGATATTCATGCAAAATTAAGCTATTCTATCAAACATTATCATGAGGGGTTTTCAATAACTGTTTAAATCATTCAATGTTGCTAATTTTGCACTTCATTATACATTGTTTTTCATGGCATATAAAAGCTTAGCACATTTTATTCAGGTTCTGGAGCAAAGTGGCGAATTGGTACGAATAAAGGAATATGTTAACCCGCATCTGGAAATAACAGAAATCACCGATCGTATTTCAAAACAATATGGACCTGCATTATTATTTGAAAATACAGGTTATTATTTTCCATTGCTCATCAACAGCATGGGCACTGAAAAGAGAATGGCTATGGCATTAGGTGTAGAAAATCTCGATGATGTAGCAAAAGAAATTGAACAACTATTTAAAAATATGACTGCTCCCAAAAGTAGTTTTATTGATAAATTGAAAATGTTACCACAGTTAAGCACTATAGCTTCGTGGATGCCAAAAGTTATTTCTGGTCGTGGAGAATGTCAACAGGTTGTGATGAACGATATTGATATAACAAAATTTCCTGTGCTAAAATGCTGGCCTGAAGATGGTGGCCCGTTTCTTACTCTTCCTGTGATACAAACAAAAGATTTGCATACAGGCATTCGTAATGTTGGTTTATACAGAATGCAGGTGTTTGGAAAGGACTTAACTGCCATGCACTGGCACAGGCATAAAGTTAGTGCCAGACATTTTAATGAGTATAAAAAGGCCAATAAAAAAATGCCCGTAGTAGTTACACTTGGTGGCGACCCGGCATATTCATACTGTGCTACAGCACCATTGCCTGATGGTGTTGATGAGTTTTTACTGGCTGGATTTATCAGAAAAAAAAGTGTTTCATTAGTTCAATGCCTGACTCAGGACATGCAGGTTCCTGCTGATGCAGATATTGTAATTGAAGGATATATTGACCCATCTGAAGAGATGATTTTAGAAGGGCCGTTTGGAGATCATACTGGTTATTATTCATTGGCAGATTATTATCCTAAGTTTCATATTACCTGTATTACACATAAAAAAGATGCTATCTATCCTGCAACAATAGTAGGTATTCCACCACAGGAAGATGCCTGGATTGGAAAAGCCACAGAGAGAATATTTCTTGCACCGATTAAAATGACTATGGTTCCCGAAATTGTTGATATGGTACTTCCTGTTGAAGGCGTATTTCATAATCTGGTTATTGTGAAAATAAAAAAAGATTATCCCGGACAAGCGCTGAAAGTAATGAATGCATTATGGGGAGCAGGACAAATGATGTTTACTAAAATGATGATTGTAGTTGATGGAGATGTTAACATTCACAACAACGAGGAAGTGGCAAAATACATTTCAGAAAACACGAATCCATCAACTGATTTCACGTTCAGCTCAGGGCCGACAGATGTTTTAGACCACTCCTGCTCCACTATGGCTTTTGGAGGCAAATTAGGTATTGATGCTACTAAAAAATTTGCGGAGGAATTATTTAATACAAAGACATTTAATTCTGCTACAATTAACATACCCGGCATTGACGAAGTAAAAACAATTTTACCTGAGATAAATGGTTTAAACGCATCATTAATTGACAAAAACATTTCTGTTGTATTTGTATCAATAGAAAAAAACAGAAAGAATCATGTCAGAGAGGCGGCTACTTCTCTTATGAAAATACCATTTTTCACCTCAGTGAAAACAATTATTTTTCTGGAACATACACTTAACATCCATGATATTGCAGACAGTGTATGGCGTTTTTCCAATAATGTTGACCCTAAAAGAGACCACTTCTTTATTGAACATATAAACGGTACAACAATCTTTTTTGATGGCACAAGAAAAACAAAGGCCTTCGATGGATTCCAGCGTGACTGGCCAAATATTCTTGCCTCTAAAACAGCTACAATTGAAAGAATAGATGCAATCTGGGATAAACTTGGATTAGGGAAATTTATTCCTTCTCCTTCTCTTAAATATGCACAACAGCTTTATAAAGGTGGTGCTGTAGCAGAAGAATAATTAACGTAACAAGGTTACATGCCCAACCAATTTATGGTATTTGCCAAACACATCTTTAGCCACTACAGTATAGACATAAACATCTTGCTTAGCTGCTGTTGATTTACCTTTTACTCTGCCATCCCAACCTTTATTATCACCTTCAAAAATTAACTCACCCCAACGATCATTGATTAACAGTGTGTAATCAAGAATATTTATTCCTTTAATATCAAACTCTTCATTTGTGCCATCATTATTTGGCGTAAATGCATTTGGAATATAAAAGGTTGTAATTGGCGCAATATATACTTTGTCAAAAGCAGAATCGCGACAACCGAATGAGTTAACTACAATCTGACTTACATTATACCATCCTGTATCACCATAAGCATGTGTTGGTGAATAAATATCGGAAGAATGTCCATCACCAAAAGTCCAATCCCATGAAATTGCGCCTATGCTTTGATTGATAAAATTAATCACAGGATTTAAAATATTTGTTTCGTGTGGATCGGGTGTAAAGCCTGCTATAGGATTAGGATAAACTGTAACTGCGTTGAGAGCAGTATCAGCATTAACACAACCATATTGTGATGTAACAGTTAGCACAACATTGTAAACTCCGGTTTGCGTATAAATGTTCAGAGGATTCTGAACTGAGTCAGCATTGCCATCACCAAAACTCCAATCCCAGTTTACTATATTACCATCTGGTGACTGTGAGTAGTCATAAAACTGAACAGGTAAAGGTCCGCATCCTGCATGATTAGCATATTGAAACTGAGCAACAGGGTTCTGGTGAATCACAACAGTAGCCTGCGTAGAATCAATACAACCCTGATCTGAAGTAGCAATTAATGTCACAACATAATTACCTGCCGGTGTAAAAGTATGTTCCGGATTTGTTGCCTGACTTGAACTACTGTCCCCAAACAACCATTGGAATCCGTTTATACTTCCTGATGAAATTGTACTTGAATTATTAAACGTTACCGGAGTACCTTCACAACCAGGACCACCTGTAAAAGAAGCAACAGGATTTGGATAAGCATCTATATAAGTAGTATCACTAAAGATACAGCCATTGCTATTTGTAGTTTGCAGGGTCACCATGTAATTGCCAGCATTTGCATAACTATGCACGGGTGATTGGCTTGTAGAAAAGTTTCCGTCACCAAAATTCCATTGCCAGTTTGTAGTTGAAATGCCTGAAGTATCAGATACATCAATCATACTAACAGGAATGTTAATACAGTTACTTGTCAATGCTATTTGAGGTTGTGGCAATGCAAATACTTCTACAGTATCAGTATATAGATCACTACAACCATGATTAGAAGTAACCCTCAGGTCAACAGGATAGATTCCGTTTGAAGCATACGTATGTAATGGATTTTTACTCTGTGAAGAAGCGCCATCACCAAAATCCCAATCCCATGCAACGATAATACCATTAGCCACCGATGACTGATCATTAAAGGTTGTCTGAATGTTTTTACAAACATTGTTAGCTGCAAACTTTGCATTAGGAATGTCATGTACAGTGACTTGTTGTGTTAATGAATCCACACATCCTGAAGTTGAAGTTGCTATCAGCGATACAGCATATGTTCCTGCAAGCGGATATTGATAAGAGGTATTAGCAGAAGTATCAGTAGTACCATCACCAAAGCTCCAATAGAAACTGTTGATATTTCCAGAAGTAATACTGGACTGATTGACAAACTGTGTTGGACTTCCAAAACATAATGGTGATGCTGTAAATTGCAATAGTGGCAATGGGTTAACATTAACCTGATTGTTAAAGATTGCAGAGCATCCATCTGTTCCTGTCACAGTCACTGTGTATGTCCCCTGTGAAGCAACTGTAATGGATGTAGTTGTAGCACCTGTTGACCAAAGATAAGTTGAGCCGGCATTTCCTGCATTCAGTGTAGTTGTCTGACCTGAACAAATGGCAACATTCACTGCACTATTTATCAGTGAGTCGCTTACTGTAACAATTGCATCATCATAAGTAGTACAACCGTTAGGAGCAGTTACAATTACGCCATAACTTCCAGCCGTTGAAACCTGAATAGTTTGTGTTGTTTCACCATTTGGAATCCATTGAAAGATTGATCCTGCATTGCCTGCATCTAATGTTGCATTGTAGCCAATACAAACAAAAGTATCAGTTAAATTCACGATGGGGCGAGGGAATACGGTAACAATCATTGTGTCCATTGCTTTACAACCGTTAATATCAGTCACTTCAACAATATAGGCAGAAGTAGTTGCCGGATTAACCATAATGGTGGCAGTAGTGTCGCCTGTCGGATACCAGAGGTAAGAAACTCCACCACTTGCTGAAAAAGATATAACCTGATTCTCACAAATATTTCTGTTTGGGCCTGCACTTGCCATAGGTAAAGGATTTACTGTTACTAAGACTGAATCGGTAGCCGTACATCCATTAGGTGCTGTTACCACTACAGCGTACATAGTATTATTTGCCGGTGATACTGTCACCGCTGACGATGTTTGCGAAGTTGGCATCCATATATAGCTGCCACCTCCGGTTGCTGTTAGTGTTGTTGAACTACCTTTACAAATACTCTTATCAACCCCTGCATCTGCAATTGGCGGTAATAATACTGTTACAACTACACTGTCTGTTGCAGCACAATTGTTACTGTCAGTAACATGCACAAAATAGGCTTGTGTTGTTAAAGGTGTAATTGTTAAAACATTTGAATTTGACACAACAGGTGTCCAATTATAGGTTGACCCTCCACTTGCAGTAAGTACAACTTGATTACCTAAACAAACAGATTGGTTGACACCTGCATCAGCAATAGGTAATGCATGAATAGTAATTGGTTTAACAATAGTGTCAGAACACAGATATGCTGTCTGAACAATTAACTGAACATTATAAACTCCCGGTGACATATAAGTAATTGCAGGACTTTGAACATTAGAAACATTTCCGTTTCCAAAGTTCCAACTCCATGCGTTGATATTATTTCCGTTGACTGTTGACTGATTGTTAAAATTGGTTTGCTGATTCAGACAAACAGCCGGTGCAGTGAACTGCGCCACTGGTTTTGGATATATTGTTACTTGTTGAATCAGACTATCCACACATCCACCTGAAGAGTTTACTGTCAGCGCAACCTGATAATTTCCCGAAGAAGTGTATGTATGAGTTGGTGTTAAGACGGAAGATGTTGTACCATCGCCAAAGTTCCAATGATAAGCATTAATACTTCCTGTTGACACTGAAGAGCTGTTCTGGAACTGAATAGCACTACCGGGACAGGCATTGACACCGCTAAATGCTACAACAGGTTTTGGAAATATTGTGATGGATTGCGATATAGAATCCATACAACCTGCAGCAGAAGTAACTACAAGGCTGATGTTGTAAGTTCCGGCATTAGCAAAATTATGCGTTGGGTTTTGAACATTTGACAATGCACTATCACCAAAGCTCCACTGCCAGTTTGAAATATTTCCTGCACTGATGCTGCTGCTGTCAAAAAACTGAATAGCTTGGTTTATACATGCATCATTAATCGTTATGGCAGCTGAAGGCAAAGGATTAACCTGAACCGTACTAATCAGAGTGGCAGTACATCCATTAAGATTGGTTATGGTAACTGCATATTGACCACTGCTCGAAACAGTAATAGTTTGTGTTACTGCACCAGTTGACCACAGAAAACTGTTACCAGGGTTTCCTGCATCCAATGTTGCCGTCAATCCCTGACACATCGAAATATTTGCTTGATTGTTGGTAATTGAACCACCTGGCGTTACCAATACAGTATCTGTTGAAGAGCAACCAAAGTTATTTGTAACAGTAACTGCGTAGTTGCCGGGTGCGGTGACATCAATTGTTTGAGTTGTATCACCGGTTGACCACAAATAAGATGAACCGGCATTTCCTGCATTTAAAGTCGTGAAGGTTCCTGTACAAACAAATGTTGTCGGTATATTTACAACAGGGTTTGAATTTACTGTTACATTTACCTGTGCATTGGCAGTACATCCATTATTATCAGTAACCAAAACAGTATAGACTGATGATGAATTAGGGTTCACATTTATAACTGAACCTGTCAATCCGACCGGACTCCATGAATAACTTACCCCTCCTGATGCAGTTAGCGTAGCAGTATCACCAAAACAAATTGATTGTGGTGGCGAAACAACTGCCACGGGCAACTGATTGATGTTTACAAGCACAGAATCAACAGCAACACATCCATTAACATCTGTAACTGTAACTGTATAGGTCGTGGATTGTGACGGACTAACGTTAACCGGATTGGTATATTGCCCATTACTCCATTGATAGCTTAATCCTCCGCTTGCAGTAAGTGTCACAGACTGACCAAGACAAATTGCTGCATCAGCACCGGCATTTGCAACCGGAGGTGATGATATGGTAATATTCTGAACATAAGTACTGATACATCCATTTGCTGACGTCACAGTTAATGTTACAGGATGAACACCAGGAGTTGTAAAGCTGACAATTGGATTTTGCAGGTTTGACGTATCTGTTCCACCAAAATTCCATAAGTAAGCAATAATATTTCCGGTTGAAGTATTGCTAAGCAAGAAGCTATCGCCAATACACGTTGGTCCTGTAAATGTAAATGCGGCAACAGGTGCAGGTTCTATAGTCACAGGAACATTGGCTGTACCCGTACATCCAAATACATCTGTGATGGTAACACTTACATTATAGGTTCCTGAATCGGAATAAACAATTGTAGGATTTTGCTGAGTTGAAACTTGTCCATTTCCAAAATTCCAATTCCAGTTTATAACACTATCCAAAGTATTATTGGTTAATGTAACTGCGGCACCTGCACAACCGGGCAACAGCGTAAATGCCGGAACAGGCAGTGGGTTTATTGTTACCGGTTGAATTATTGTGTCTATACATCCAAGGTTGGTAGTTACGACCAGCATTACGTTATAAGTGCCAACACTATCATACAAATGTGTTGGGTTTTGAACAGTAGCTGTATTTCCATCACCAAAATCCCAAAACCAATCTATAATACTACTGCCTGAAACTGTTGACTGATCGGTGAAAGTAATTACCTGATTCAAACAAGCAGACGAAGCAGTGAAGGCTGCTGTAGGGAAAGAGATATATTGAATAACTACGGTATCGGTCGCAGAACACATACCATCGCTGACAGTTACTATATAAGTTCCCGGCCCGACAGTTTGTGTTGGATTCGTAAATCCATTACTCCATTGATAGGTATATGGCCCTCCTGTTCCTCCTGAAGCTGTTGCTGTAACTGTTGCAAGATCACTACAGGTAATAGACTGATCCGGACCGGCATTTACATTAACTCCAACTACGGTTAAACAATAGGAATAAATCTGACTACCAAGCCAGGGGCAGTTATCATCAGTAACTTTAATTGTAAAGCATCTTGGCGCTCCACTGATGTCTGAATTTGTTGGCGTCCAGCAGAAAGTTCCTGTTGGATGTGGAGTTCCTGCTGTTGTAAAAGTTGCACCGGTCACTGAACTGTCATAAACAACAGTTAGATTCTGCCCTACATCAGGGTCATTAGAATAAACATTAAAACAATAAGGCTGATTGGCACAGATAGTATCAGAGAACTGGTCGGTGCCGTTTATTCCTGATAACGTAGGTAAAGTATTGTTACAATTGATTACAGTTACTTGAATATCACGTTCTACAGTTCCGATCAGGACACCATTTCTATACTCCTTGACGAGCACAGCCATAACTGTCACATCAAGTTGTGTTGGTGTCATACAAATATCTCCGGTTGCCGTATTGAAATATACAGATGGGTTTGATGTCAGAGGATTTGATGAACTGAATGGCGGAATATAACTTACATCAGTAGAATCATTTTGCTTTGGTGTAATTAGCTCATAAACTAATGAATCGCCATCTGCATCAGACGCACCATGATTAAAACATAATTCCTGACCCAAGCATGCAAAAGGAACCGGTTTGTTACTAAACACCGGTGATGTATTACAAGGTGAAATAGTATTGTTTAAAGTTGCATAGATGTAAAAAGTATTTGTCAATGGATTAGTAATGGTATTGATTGCTGCATTTCTACAACAAAGTTCATAACTAAAAGTCCAGTCGGTGCACTGTGCCGGCAGTGTCACTACTCTTTCATAAACCCATTCCTGAATACCCGTAAATACCCCTCCTTTACATGTTGATAGAGCATTTGGACAAAGTGGTGTAATTTCCTGCCCTGTTCCCGGAACAGGAAAAAGTGTGCGTGTAAAGCGTTGTCCGCATGAAGCAGAACTAATTGTAACATTCACACTGTTAGGTGCATTAATTCCAATGCAATCCCGATAAAAAGCTACCCTGATTTTATAATTATTCCCGCCTACACATTCGTAGGTCAGATCGGCACCCATGCTGTGTGTAGCCATACTTTTGTAGTGCATACCGGCAGCTATCAGCAAAGTAAGAAAAATGTTGAGTAAATTCTTGCGCATAGGCAACAGATTTTGATGTTATGTCAATAGACTTCTGGCACTTTTCTATTGATACCATCAAAATTATTTCCCTTTAAAAGTGACCGCAAATGAAAATTGTATGTTTGGTAGTTTTGTAAGAATTTTTAATTTTTTTGTCAAAAAATCACCTCTAAAAAACATCTCATACAAAGTAAAAATTGTTCCTGACCTTTAATACCAATCNNGAAGGATTATTCTATTATCAACAGCGGCCAAGCAATATGCTTTCTTGAACAAACGAAAGTGTATAATTACTTGGATTACTTAAATCTTTAAGCAATACGACTATTTACATTTGCCACAATGTATCTTCTTAAAATTAAAGGCACAGCCAAAATCCCTGATTATGTTCAAATGCGGGATGATAATTTTACACTCATTGCCTATTTCAGAGCAGACAGGCCCGAAAAAGCTATTGCTAAAGCCGGACTATCGGATAAAGAAGAATATCTTTTAAAAATAATTGCTGAAATTCCATTTGGTAAAGTTCAAAAAATAGAATTATGACAGATACTATTGTTTCACTTCAGGAAGCCAACATTTACGTTAAAAAAAATCTCATTCTCACAGGCGTCAACCTGCATGTGCAGAAAAACGAATTCGTTTATCTTATCGGTAAAACAGGGAGTGGAAAGAGTTCATTATTGCGTGTACTGTTTGGTGATATTAAATTAAATCAGGGCGAAGGTAATGTGGCAGGATTCAGCCTGAACAAACTCAAGAATAAAGAAATTCCGTTTTTAAGAAGAAAATTAGGTATTGTATTTCAGGATTTCCAATTGCTTGGTGACCGCACTGCAAAAGACAACCTGCTTTTTGTTTTAAAAGCCACAGGCTGGAACAACAAACAAAAAGCAGATGATAGAATAAACGAAGTTTTACAAAAAGTTGGACTGGGTACCAAGGGATTTAAAATGCCACATGAACTTTCAGGAGGCGAACAACAACGCTTAGCCATTGCACGTGCATTACTTAACGAGCCTGAACTTATACTTGCTGATGAACCATCAGGTAATCTCGACCCTGAAACAAGTAATGAAATCATGAACTTATTTTTTGAACTCAGCAAAACACGATGTTCAGTGATAATGGCTACACATAATTACTCGTTGATTGAGCGTTTTCCTGCAAGAATTATAAAATTGGAAACAGGAAAAGTTTTAGAAAGTTAACAACTTATTTTTCTGAAATTCTTTAGGAATGATAAGATTTTTTTACTTTTATCGTTTCAATCTTATGACTTTAAAAAGAATTTTTTTATTGGTGGTCACACTTTTGAGTAGTATGACATCATTTGCGCAGTTTGCATTCAATCCTCAGATTGGTTTGTCGGTTGCAAAGCTTAGGAATCTGGAAAGTGAAGAATCTACCAAAGCAAGGGTGGGATGGCATGCCGGTGCCGATTTCAGAATAGGCAGACGATTTTATGTTCAACCCGGAATTTATTATTGGCAAACTTCTACAGCTTTCATCAATGATTCTTTAAGAATTCAAACAGATCTTCAACGCAGCGATATTAAACTTAATGCTCGTCTTGGACTGAATCTTCTTGATGATGAAAATGCAAAAATCAGATTCAATGTTGGCCCTTCTTACAATGTTCTTGTTTCTAAAAGTGCCAAGAGCGATGATTTGGACAAAGTAACTCTTGGAGAACTTGAAGATAATTTCAACAATGGTGTTTTTAATTTTGATGCTGGACTTGGTATTGATTTCTGGAAAATATCTTTTGATTTAGGTTATAGTATCGGCCTTTCTGATGCACTCGATAATACGGCATATTACAAATCCGAAGCCCGATACGGTACATTTTATTTTAATGTTGGATTAGTTATCGGAAATGCTACTTCAAGTAAATAACTTGTCTGTTTTATTAATGAGAAAATATTTACTTGAGAGGTATCAAACTTCACCCATTTAAATTAGCCAAAAAGACATGTATAAAAACACCTTTTTCAAAGTATTCTTATTGCTTTTATTTGTTGTACTTATTGCCTGTCGGAAAGATCAGTTGTTGACCGATTCATCAGCAAAGCTCAACTTTTCTGAAGATACTGTTTTATTCGATACTGTTTTTACATCTATAGGAAGCACCACACAATACCTTCTTGTCCATAACGATCATAATCGTCCGATAAAAATTTCTTCTATAAAATTAGCAGGAGGTAGTTCCTCTCCGTTCAGAATGAATGTTGATGGTGTAGCAGCCAACAGTCTTAACGATATAGAAATTCGTGCTAAGGACAGTCTTTGGATTTTTATTGAAGTAACTATTGATCCTACAAGCGACCTGATGCCCTTTATTGTCACAGATTCTATAATCTTTGAAACCAATGGAAATAT
>DKKR01000044.1 GCA_002455375.1 Bacteroidetes bacterium UBA6661 | reverse complement strand
CACTCCCAGGCATATTTTAAAAACTCTTCTCTTGTAAGATCGGATTTTTTAATTCCTCTGTCGCGCAACATCTGCACTACCTTAGCTTCTGTGGCAATAGAGGCATGATCGGTTCCCGGAACCCAGCATGCATTTTTACCTAACATACGTGCTCTACGGATAAGCACATCTTGAATAGTGTTGTTGAGCATATGCCCCATGTGTAATACTCCTGTTACATTGGGCGGAGGAATAACAATAGTGTAGGGTGGACGCTCATCAGGAACTGACTTAAAAAATTTTTCATTCATCCAATGTGCATACCATTTGGATTCCGTTTCCTGTGGGTTATATATTTTTGATAATTCTGACATGTGCAATTTTAATGTGAATGCAAAAATAAGAAATTAGCCATGTGCCAAACGAACAAAGCCTGCTATCCGGGCAGGCTTTGAGAAATAAGTAAATATTCTTATTATTACCGGAAGATTAAACTATTCTCCACCTCCGATTCTTTTTTGTTCCTGCTCACTGCCACTACTGCGCTGTCTGATATTTTTCATCTGTTTATTCCCAAAACGCCAGGTAAAAGACAGCCTGAGTTGCTGACTTTCCCAATTGCCCCATGCACGACTCACAATACCTGCATAAGTGTTGTAGCTGTCCCATGGTGTTGTATGCAATAAGTCGGTATATGAAATTTTTAATGTTGCTTGGTCTTTCAATAATTTTTTCTGAAGACCCACATCTAATGATCCCTGTGCCTTGGTTTTAAATGATCCACCCCAAACACCTCCGGAGTTGTACCATCCAGAGAGTTCAAATGTAAACTGATAAGGCAGCTTAAATGTATTTTGTCCATATAGATTAAACGAAGTAAACTGTGCGTTTATGGTTTTATTACCACCATAGTCTGCTTTGTATTTTTGATTGTCAACACTTGCATTTAAATAAATGCTGTACCATTTAAGCGGCTGTAGTGATGCACTTAAACTAACGCTCAATACATCTTCTGTAGCCAGATTACGAGGCATCAAATAACTCTTTCCTTCTCCAAGTGTGTCAGTAATCTGTGCAAAAAAGTCTTTTGTGTGACTGTATCCTGCTGATGTTGTAATGATATATTTATAAGTGTGTGTAAGTTCTATTTTGTTAGAATACTGTGGATCTAAAAATGGATTTCCCTTTCTAAAACTTAATTCATCAAGTTTGTATTCAAATGGATTTAACTCCTGATAATTCGGTCTGTCAATTCGCGAACTGTAAATTAATCCTGCAGAATTGTCCTTGTTGATGTTGTAAGTGATTCCTGCGCTGGGAAAAAAATCTGTATAGCTGCGTTTTACATCCTTATCATTTGCTGTAGCAGAGGTTTTTAATTTACCATTACTGTTTGTGTTCTCCATTCGTACACCTATTTGCACATCAATTTTATTGAATGTGCGTTGGTAATTTAAATAGAGGGCATTGACATTTTCTGCGTAATCGAATTTGTTGCTACGAGAAGAATCCAATGATGCAATACCGCCTTCAATGTTGTAAAAATTAAACGTGTTGACAGTGTTTACCAAAGAAACCTTATACCCCGCACCTAATTTGCCTTTGAAAAGATTTTGAGTATAATCAGTTTTTAAAGTATAGATATTTATTGTTGTTGGTGTGTTTGACTTGTAGTATGTAGCAGACAGCGGTGTTGTTCCATCGGGTAATGTNNTTAAGAATGCTGTCGGTTACTCCTGAATAAAAATTGCTGATGAAGTTTTTATTTTTCTGACGACCTGTAATGTCACTATAATTACCATTAATCATGATTCCAAAACTATTATTAGCGTTCATTTGATAGTCAACACCTACTTTGTAATTATGACTCAAACCACCGCGTTTAGATTTTGATGATTGATTGAAGGTAAATGGATTTTGTTCGCGATATAGATAGAATTCGTTTTTTCTGTCACCCCAATTGTTGCTGTAAGTAGAGTAGATATTAAACTTTTTTGTTCTGTTGTTGACTGAAAGCGAGGTGTTGTATTTGGAATATGTTCCAACGGCATATCCTGCTGTTATGCTTCCATTGGTGCCATAGTTTTTGTTTTTCTTTAGCTTTATATTGATGATTCCTGCTGTGCCTTGAGCATCATATTTTGATGATGGGTTTGAAATGATTTCAATACTCTCTACATCTGTACTTTGAATAGAACGAAGGTAATCTCCAAGTTCGCTTTCAGTCATCCTTATTTCACGTCCGTCAATCTGAACCATCACGCCACCACGACCTTTTAGTATAATGTTATCGTTGTTATCCACAACAACACCGGGTGCTTTTTGAAGTAACTCAAGTGCAGTACTTCCTGTTGAGTTGATACTGTTTTCTACATTAAATACAGTTTTATCGGCTTTAACTTCAACCAAAGGTTTAAATGCTGTGATGGTTGCTTGTTTAAGATTGGTTGATGATGAAGAAAGTTTAATTGTGTGAAAATCTTTATTATCACCTTCTTTAAAGTCAAATGCCGGACTTAAATAATTGTTGAATCCGAGAAATGTTGTTTTTAGAAAATAGCTTCCGGGTTTTATCTGTTCGAAGATTACCTTTCCTGAAACATCAGCCACAGCAACTTTACTCAGCGTTGAATCTTTTATTTGCCGGAGTTCTGCAATGGCACCCGTTAGTGGTTCGTTATTGTTGTCTGTGATTTTCGCCTGAATAGTTTGACTCATTACAGGTTGTGTAAGCAAGGTTATTCCCGCTAAAATGTTTAGAATAGATTTCATTGTTTGTGTGTTATGGTTGCGGTAAAAATTTATTGTTACTGTTTGGTGTTATTTAATTTTCTGTTGAAGTTTGATTTTTTCTTAATTGTAAATAATCGAGATAATAGAGTACCTTAATTGAAAATGTTTGAACATGTGGATTTTTAAAGACGTAATCAAGATTTTTAGTGAACGATGCAGTTTCTAATTTGCCATCAGTGCCATTATCAAAGATGTTTTTGTATGAAAAAGTGAGGGTGCTACCGGGAGCAAACCGCCAAGAAAATAGAAGATCGGCATTAAAAAAATTATAGCTGCCATCAAATTCATTGTTGTAAATATCTGTTGTAGGTGAAAGTCCGCCATCGTCCTGAAGGAAAAAGAATTTCCTGTATGCGTAATTAAACCAATAATGTCTTGCAACAATAGAAAGTGACAGATCATTTTTAAATATATAGCGGGCAGCAAGACTGTTGATATAGGTATTGGTTCTTCTTAACCCAAAAAGATAAATATTCGGATCTGTTTCACTGGTAAATCCAAAATTATATGGATCAAAATTGTATTCTGATGAAGCGTTTAAAGTGAGCTTGTCATTTATTCGATAGCGTAAAGTTGCATCAAAATTTCCACCTTCAGATAGATAGGTTTTAATAAAGTTACTTATATTAATTTCCATATCTAGTGCTAATGCCTTTCGGTAATCTGTACTTACACCAATAAAAGCAAACCAGTATTTTAAAGCATTAACATATCTTCCATTTAAGCGAGGGTCATATTCGCGTCCGGCTGCTGGTGTAAATCCACCACCGCCAAAAATTGCAGTGTATGATTTAAAGAGTATAAAAAGATTGGTCTGTAAAGAAGTTTCTCTCATGTAGCCGGTTTTGTAATGTTGAGAGTAGTTTAAATCAAAGCGCCAATTACCTTCCTGCACAGGACCATAAGGTTTGAATTGGAAAAATGTAATATTAGCATTTGAATTAATTCTGTTTGGTGTCACATAGTAACCAAAATCTGTTGGGTCATAAGTAGGATTGACGCCAACCTGCGAAAGCCCCCAACGAATTGTTCCGCTGGTTTTTTTTATTGCAAGATAATGTCGTAAACCATCAGTCTTTTTATCAGAGTTGATTCCATCAGGATCTGTAATAAATTTAATACTGTAATCAAGTCCGCCACTGAGACTATAGGTATTTTTTTTATTCACTAATTTAAATCCACCTCCTGTAACATTTGAATCACTGAACTTTTTAGTTCTGGTTACATTGGTGTTTATCAGATAAACCGAAGAGTTGCTTTTCCATTGTTTATCTGCAACTATTACATTATAGTTTGCAAGTGGTTCTGTAAGGATTTTTTCCGTTAGCCCTGTGTTTTTGTCTTTGATTATTGCATAGGTGTTGTTTGTTATAGCATTAAAAAAACCAAGGCCAATGCCCTCATTGGTTCGTCCGGAAAGTTTGGTTGCATTAATCAGTTTTGATTCTGTTGGATTTGATTTAATATCACTTTCATCATATTTATTCATCAAGTCATAATATCGTGATGGTGTCTGACCTATTCTTCTGCTATAAAAAAGATTATCTCTGGAAAAAATATCTGTACCTTCTTTAAAGAACTGACGGTTTTCATCATAGTTTATTTCTTCGTAGCTAAGTGTTTTTCTTTTATTGTCAGACTGTACTTGTCCGAAATCCGGAAGCAAGGTCATGTCTAAGGTAAAGCGTTCATCAAGGCCATATTTAATATCAGCACCACCACGATAACTGTAAGTTTGATTTGCTTTGGAGCCGGAAACGGGTTCGTGTTCGTATGCTACACTAATGTATGGTGTCAGTGATAGCCTGAGTGGAGGTTTAATGTTTTCAATACCATCGAGCACACCCCAATAGTTTTGAGCATTAGCTGCTGTTGAAGGTGTCAGACTCCATTGCTGAAATTCTCTGTTGCGCCTTATGTTTCTTGTTATCTGAAAAGCCCATTCCTGAATTGGTTTCGATGGAAATCGAATTGCAGAATAGGGGATTTTAATTTCAACACACCAGCCTTTATCTGTAATTTTTACAGAACTTTCCCAAACAGCATCAAACAAATAATCGCTATAACGACTGTCGGCTTGAATTCCTGAAGCATACACTCCAAAATCGTATGCATCTTGCCGCGTATTATACGGATCAAAAACAAAACGGAAGTAATCTGCATTGATGTCTGTAAAACCACTGTTGCTTGATGGATCAGTACCATCACGCAGTCCTAATTCTTTTAAAATACTGTCAGGTGCAGAGTCATAAAGCATAGCACCTATATAAATTGCTGTGTTGTCATAAACAATACGAACTTCTGTTTTTTGTGTCGGTACACCACCTTCAATCGGGCGGTTCATCACAAAATCGCTTAATGCATTGGTGCTTGCCCAAACAGATTCTGTTAACTGACCATCAATTTTTATTGGTTCAAAAATTCGTGTTGCTTTATAATGCTTAAGACTATCCGAGGCGCTAACAACACCTGAAAAAAGTACAGAAAGAAAAAGGACATGAATGACCTTGTGCAACATACGGGAGTAATTAGCGGCAAAACTATAACTACATCGAGGGCTTGAAGTTAAGTAAAAGTTAATCAGCGTTAAAGATGTTAATATTAATTTATTCTCTGAAAATTACTGACTTGTTTTTTCAATTCAGAGCAGTAGATTTGCCTCATAAGTTTTAATCGTGAAGGTAAGTTTAACAGCCCGGATATTTATAGGAATGTTACTGGCAATTTTGCTGGGACATTGGTACAATATCAGCCACACAGCAGCCGAACTGGATGTTTTTGCTTCCAGAATAAGCATATTGAGTGATATCTTTCTTCGATTGATTAAGATGATTATCGCACCATTGGTTTTTGCAACACTGGTAGTTGGCGTTGCCAAAGTTGGCGATTTTAAAAGTGTAGGCCGCATAGGCCTTAAGACAATCTTGTATTTTCAGTTTGCAACTATTCTTGCACTTCTTTTGGGATTACTCTTAGTTAACTTTTTTGAACCCGGCAAGATTATGAATCTGCAGATACCTGCACAATCGGCATCCTCTGGAGTCTCAGCAAAGGGCCTTAATGCTAAAGATTTTATAACCCATGTCATTCCGAAAAGTATTGTGGAGGCAATGGCCAATAATGATATATTACCCATTGTGGTTTTTGCCTTGTTTTTTGGTTTAGCTGCCGCATCTGTTGGCGAAAAAGCCAAAATGGTTGTTAATGCAATGGATGCAGTTTCTCATATCATGTTTAAAGTTACAAATTTTGTAATGAAGTTTGCACCTTATGGTGTGTTTGGGGCAGTGGCTGCCGTTGTTGCCAAGCAGGGACTCAGTGTTATTTCCGGTTATCTCTATTTAATAGCAACTTTTTATGGAGGTCTGCTTTTCTTTGGGTTAGTGATATTGGGATTGATTTGTTATTTTTTAAAAATCCCATTTGTAAAACTATTACAACATATCCGTGAGCCCATCTTACTGGCATTCTCAACTGCGAGCTCTGAATCGGCATTTCCTAAAACTATTGAGGCATTGGAAAAATATGGCTGCAGTAATCGCATAATTAGTTTTGTATTACCCTTAGGTTATTCGTTCAACCTTGATGGAAGTATTATGTATATGGCATTTGCCACTCAGTTTATTGCTCAGGCTTATGGTATGGATTTGAATATTCAGCAGCAGATAATGATGTTGTTGATGTTGCTTGTAACAAGCAAAGGCATGGCAGGAGTGCCAAGAGCAAGCATGGTTGTTATTGCCGGAATGCTTGAGTCATTTAATATTCCTGAAGCAGGATTGTTGTTGATTCTTGGAGTAGATCAGATATTAGATATGGGTAGGTCAGCTACCAATGTAGTAGGCAATGCTGTGGCTACAGCAGTAGTGTCTAAATGGGAGAAAGAGTTATAACGTTCATACTTTTTTCACAGCCTAAGTCTAACTTTGGCGCATTGTTTGTCGTTAAAGAGTAAAATAATTTAACTTTACAGCACAATTAAATTAAATCAAAATATGAAGAAATTATTTTTAGCAGTAGTGATTTTTTGCTCAGCCACTATGGTAAAGGCACAAGACGATTCTAAAGCTGCACCAAAACCTACAGCTACACCTGCTATCAGCCCCAATGCTGCCGACATTAGTTTTGAAAAAGAAACGCATGATTTCGGTACAATCCCTTATAATGGCAATGGTACCTATGAATTTAAATTCACAAACACAGGTAAAGAGCCATTAGTTATTTCAAACGCAAAAGGAAGTTGCGGTTGTACCGTACCATCCTGGCCTAAAGAGCCAATTTTGAAAGGTCATTCAGGTGTTATCAACGTGCATTATGACACAAAACGTCCTGGTCCGTTTACGAAAACTGTAACTGTATCATCTAATGGTAAAACTGCCGAAAAAGTGCTGACGATTAAAGGCAATGTTGAGACTAAAGAACAGACAGAAAGCGGAACTCCGGTTAAAAAAGATAATACCATGGCTCCAAAGGAGACCACTACAAATCCATTTGGTAATTAATCACAATTTATTTAAAATATAATACACACAAATCAACAATCAAATTTCAAAAAATGAAAAAAACAATTCTTCTTTCAGCATTAGCTATCGGTATGGCAACTGCTACATTCGCGCAAGATAAAGCAGCAGCTGTTCAGGTTGCTCCTGCGGAAAACAAAAATCAAGCTGACTTTAAGTTTGAAACTCTTGAGTATAATTATGGAACCATTAAACAAGGCGACAAAGTTAATTACACCTTCAACTTTGTAAACACAGGTAAAGAGCCTTTGATTATTACCAATGCTCAAGGTTCATGTGGATGTACTGTTCCTGAGTGGCCAAAAGAGCCGATTAAAAAAGGTGAAGCAGGCAAAATCCATGTTACTTTCAATTCAGCAGGTAAAATGGGTCTTCAGGATAAAACAATCACTATCACTTCTAATGCAAAAACCAGTCCTGTAGTTTTACATATAAAAGGAAATATTGAGGCTGCTGCTACGCAGGAAGCACCAAAGAATTAATCGAGGTTAAAGGATTAATTATAATTTTGCAGGGACGATTAAATTTAATCGTCCCTTATTTTTTTGTATGTAATTAACTAATACAATAACTGCATGCCATCTATTTCAGAAAAAGGCAAACACATGCCGCCATCACCTATCAGAAAATTGGTTCCTTATGCCGATAAAGCCAAAGCAGAAGGTAAAAAAATATATCACCTCAACATTGGTCAGCCTGATATAGAATCGCCAAAGGTGATGCTCGATGCAATCCGGAACATTGACCTTAAAGTTATTGAATACAGTCATTCGGCAGGGATAGAATCATATCGGAGAAAGTTGATTTCCTATTACAAGAAGTATAATATCAATATTAACTTTGAAGATATTTTAATTACTACCGGTGGTTCAGAAGCCATAGAAATTGCAATGATGACTTGTCTGAATGAAGGTGATGAGATTATTATTCCGGAACCGTTTTATGCAAATTATAATGGTTTTTCAACACAGGCAGGAGTTACTGTAGTACCTGTTTTTTCATCCATTAGAAACGGATTTGCACTTCCGCCACATGATGTGTTCGAAAAGGTCATTACACCTCGTACTAAAGCCATCATGATTTGCAACCCAAGTAACCCAACAGGGCATCTTTATTCAAAAGAGGAATTGCAAAGTTTGCGTGACCTTGCTTTAAAACATGATTTATATCTTTTTGCTGACGAAGTGTATAGGGAATTTTGCTACGATAACAATAGCTATTTTTCTATTATGCATCTGGAAGGATTGGATGAGAATATTATTTTGTTGGATTCCATCAGTAAACGATATAGTGCCTGCGGTGCACGAATTGGCGCCATGATTTCTAAGAATAAAAAAGTGATGAGCACAGCTATGAAATTTGCGCAAGCCAGATTAAGTCCGCCAACATTTGGACAAATAGCTGCGGAGGCCGCAATTGATACGCCTCAGGAATATTTTGATAATGTAAAAGCAGAGTATGTGGCAAGAAGAAATTTTGTTATAGAGCAGTTAAATAGCATGCCGGGTGTATTTTGTGCCAAACCAAGTGGAGCATTTTATTGTATGGCTGAATTACCTATTGACGATTCAGATACTTTTTGTCAATGGTTGCTCGAAAAGTTTTCTTATAAGGGTCAGACAGTAATGTTAGCACCTGCTACCGGTTTTTACAGTCATGCCGAGCTTGGAAAGAAGGAAGTGCGCATTGCTTATGTGCTTAATCTTGATGATTTGAAAAATGCGATGATTTGCCTGAACGAAGCACTTAAGGTTTACCCAGGCAGAGTGGAAAACATTTCGAATAATACTATCGTTATGCAATAGCATCAGGATGTGCGTGCATAATAAAAGTGAATAGACAAAAAATATGATTCCAGACTACCAATCGCTAATGCTTCCATTAATGAAGCTTGTTTCGGACGGACAGGAACATAAGTATCGAGACTTGATTGAAAAGTTAGCTGTCGAATTTCAAATAACTAACGAAGAAAGAAAGGAACTTTTGACAAGTGGAAATCAAGCAATTTTTGACAATCGGGTTGGTTGGGCTAAGACATACTTGAAAAAGGCTGGACTTCTTGACTCGCCAAAACGTGCGACCTTTATAATCACAGACCTCGGTAGAGAGACTTTATCAAAAAATCCTGACCGAATAGATGCAAAGTATCTAAAACAGTTTCCTGCCTTTATGGAATTTATAAAAGCATCAAGAAACAACAATGAAAGCGAAGAAGATGAAACGTCAATAATTGAGAATAACGAACAGACACCTGAAGAGAGTTTAGACAAAGCATATCAGCGAATCAGAAAATCGTTAGCCTCTGAACTTCTTAACAAGGTTGTTGACCTCTCTCCGGCTTTTTTTGAACGACTTGTAGTTGAGCTTTTAGTAAAAATGGGTTACGGTGGTTCAATAAAAGATGCTGGAAAGGCAATGGGCAAAAGCGGGGATGAAGGAATTGACGGAACGATTAAAGAAGATAAACTCGGACTTGACATCATTTACATACAAGCCAAGCGTTGGAAACCTGGTAATGTGATCGGACGACCTGAACTTCAGAAATTTGTTGGTGCACTTGCCGGACAAGGAGCTAAAAAAGGAATTTTCATTACGACATCCAATTTCACAAAGGAAGCATTAGACTACACTCCAAGAAACGAAACTAAAATTGTGCTTATAGATGGTGAGCAGTTGGCTCAGCTTATGATTGATTACAATCTTGGTTGTACACCACAACAGACTTATGAAATTAAAAAAATTGACAGCGACTATTTTGGCGAGGAGTAATAAAGACCGAAAAGAAAGCTGACCGCATAACATGGTATTGTCAAAAGTGGGGCTGAATGGATGCGATTGGACGTTCTCACAAAATTCAACATTCTAATTCCTACCGAACATTTATACTAAATATCCCATCTTTCGGTACAACTTAAATCGTTAATCAGGGCTAACAAACACGATGCATTAGTGATTTAGTAAACCACAAATGCATTGAATCAAAATAGAAGATTTATTTCCTGATGTTAATCTTGACTTAATAAGCTTCTTATAGAAGGATATGAAAATTGCATTGCTGCATTTGCTTCCGCTTTAGTCATCCATTTAACTTCTGTAATACTTTCCTCGGTTTGTGGTAAAAGATTTGTTGTTGACGATGTAGTCATTTCGAACCAATAAGTTCTTTTTAAAATATATTCTCCATTTTGATGATAGATATGATAGGTGTCCGTCAAGGGTTTAATAATTTTCAGATTGCAAACTCCTGTCTCCTCACACACTTCGCGCATGGCTGAAGTTTCAGGTGATTCTCCATTTTCCATTTTTCCTTTTGGCAAATCCCATTTACCCAATCTGTGAATTAGAAGTAACTTTTTTTCATGATTATATACCACTCCACCAGCAGCAGCAATGTATGTAAACAATTTTATAAAATCCCTTACACCTGATTCAGCATTGTCGCACAAACAAACAATTTCCATGCTTTTTGAATCTGAAAGAATTTGCTTAAGTTTATCTTTATCAATGCTATTTTCAAACTTTATCACATCATCAGAAAAACTATCAGCATTGTTTGTGAAGTAAAAAGTTTTATTGCCTGCAAATATTTTAATCATGTTTGATTTTTTATTTTAAAAAATAACCATTAGGTTTGTGCTGAATGAAAGATGACACTGCTTCAAATATAGCAGATTTTTTATTGCAGATTAAAGCAATAAAGCTTCAGCCTGATGAGCCTTTTACATGGGCATCAGGATGGAAGTCGCCAATCTATTGCGACAACAGAGTTGCTTTGTCTAATCCAAGAATCAGAACCTACATCCGCCAGGAGTTGGTTAAAGCTATTGAACGAAATTATGGACGTCCTGATGCTATTGCTGCCGTTGCTACAGGTGCAATTGCACAGGGTGCTTTGGTGTCAGAAAGCATGGGGCTGCCATTTATTTATGTCAGGCCTGAACCTAAGCAACATGGTGCCAAGAATCAAATCGAGGGAGATATTTCTCAGATACATTCCGTTGTTGTTGTTGAAGATCTTATTTCAACCGGCAAGAGTAGTCTTAATGCTGTTGCAGCATTGCGCAACAGCGGCATTATTGTAAAAGGAATGGTTTCCATTTTTAATTATGGCTTTGATATTGCCAGGGAGAGTTTTAAAAATGCGCAATGTCCATTGTATTCATTAAGCAACTACGATGTGATGATTACAAAAGCATTGCAGTCGAAATATATTAACGAAGGCCAGATGGAATCATTAAAGGATTGGCGCGAGCATCCGGATAGCTGGAATAAATAGTAAAAGAATGACAAGAATAGAAAGTGATGAGTGCGTAATAGACAAACCTGCCAATGAGGTGTTTGCGTTTTTAAGTAATTGTAACAACCTGCAGCAATTAATGCCTGAGCAAGTAACAAACTGGAAAAGTACAAATGATGATTGTAGTTTTACAATTGCAGGCATGGCAAGCCTTGGCATGGAAATCAAAGAGAGAAACCCCGATCAGAATATTCGTGTGGAACGTAAAGGAAAAGCACCTTTCGATTTTGTGATGAATTATGANNGTGATGCGCAATATTGTGCCATCATAAAATGTAGCATACTGAACCAATGCATGTGTAGCAGGCCCTTGCGAAATACTACCATCGTAAATCATAAACTTTGAACCACAACAACTGTCACGTAAAGTAAAATTATCACTCATTACCGTCACACCGTCACAACTACTCTCTGCATCGTAAGTGCAGGCACGTTCATAGGCTACAAACTCGTTAATGCTGCGTCTGTAAATGATAATTCCTTTGTATCCTGCCGGATAATAAATGTAATTACCTACGGCATTCAGTTGGACTAATTGTGGGTCGTTGGCATAAAAGATAACATTGACATATGCATAAGGCACAATGCCGTTTTCTTTTTTGCGACAACCGGAAAATAAAAAAATCAATGTAGATATCAGAATTATATTCTTTAAACGCATTACTTTTGAAGTTAATCTTCCAAAATTACAACATAATTGTTTTACCATCGTTAAAATTGAAGTTTAGTTAATATGGGAAAGTACCTGAAAAGATTTCTAATGTTATTGATGCTTGTGATAAGCACGACTGTTGTATTTGCACAAAGCAAGGCAAGCAAGGCACAACGCAAAGCCGAGAAGAAAAAGGAGATGGAGAAAAAGAAGGCATTGAAGGCAGAGGATAAAGCCCGTAAACACCACATGAAAATACAGACTAAGGAAGTGCGTAAGCGAATGAAAAAGAATAGAAAGAAATCAGCACGCGAAACTTTCAGAAGATCTGAAAGTTACTAATACAATATCAGGCTTCTATGGTGTCTGCATATTCGCGCAGGTCAACAGGAACAACAGCTGTCACACCGGGCTCATTCATGGTTATGCCATAAATAATATCCGTAGCAGCCATTGTCTTTTTGTTGTGTGTAATGATAATAAACTGCGAATCTTTAGAAAATTTCTTGATGATATTATTGAATTTATCAATGTTGTTATCATCAAGTGGTGCATCAACCTCATCGAAGATACAAAAAGGTGCAGGCTTAACTAAATACAATCCAAAGAGAAGAGCAGTTGCCGTAAGTGTTCTTTCTCCTCCAGAAAGCTGCTGAATGGAAAGTGGCTTTTTGCCTTTAGGCTGTGCAATAATTTCAATATCGGACTCTAAAGGATTGCCGGTGTCAGCTAAAATCATATCACAATTGTCATCAGCAGTAAACAACGATCGGAAAACATTGATAAAGTTATTGCGAACCTGATTAAATACTTCACTGAATTTTTCTTTGGCAGAATTGTCAATCTCGGCAATGGTTTGAAGTAAGGCATCTTTTGCTTTTTTCAAATCATCCTGCTCTTTTATGATGAAGTCATAACGTTCCTTTATTTCTTTAAACGAATCGAGAGCCATGGGGTTAATAGGTCCGAAGTTTTTCAACTGTCCACCTAATTTTTCATTCCTTACCTTTAAATCTTCTTCATTCCATTCCGGATTAGCTTCTTGCGAAACAATATCTTCGACTTCAAGTGAAAATTCTACACTCAATCTTTCTTTCAATGAAGTCATTTTCAGATTTACATCGCTCACTTCATTATGTAAAGCATGCATCAACTCATCTGCCATCTCACGTTTGCGTCTGGTTTCAGCAATTTGTTTGTCAAACTGATCAATCTTTCCCTTAGCTTCAAAATAATTTTTTTCACTTTCTCCCAAACGACTTTCAAGCAACACTTTTTCTTCAACTTGTGTTTTCAGGTCAGTTTCAGAAGAGNNGATGATCTTAAAGAAACTACCTGATTGTTTTTATAGCCAATCTCACGAATGATGTTTTGTACTTTGTTTTGTTGCTGAAGAAATGTAATATTTTTTTGATTGAATGCATTGGAGGCATCCTGTGAAATTTTTTGTAGCTGCCCCGATTGATTTTGTTTTTCCCTTTGCTGATCTGTGAGCTTTTGCAGATTTATTTTCATCTCATCAAGTGACATGCTGCTAAACCCCGGAGCATTATTTTTCTGCTCTTGTGTTAACTGAAGTTCTTCTTGTAATTTCTGCAGATTTTTTTCATTACTCTCGCAATTAGAAGTGATAAAATCTTTCTTGCTTAACAGTGTATTTATGTTTAATACTGCCTTGCTTAGTTCACTGTCTGTAAGTGAAATTATTTTTCGGTTTTCGGTAGCTTGTGTTTTTCCGGCCGATAACAATTCTTCCGTTTGTTGCAATTCAAGCTTAAATACTTCAGTCTGTTGTTGATGCTGCTGTATTTCTGTAGCTAATTTCTCTAGATGTTTGAGTCGTCCGGTTCGTTTGCCATCACAGCTTCCAACTGAGCCGCCACTAATAGAATAACGCTGTCTGTAAAATTTTCCGTCAGGCGAAAGAATTATTTTTCCTTCAATTTCATTTTGATTTGCCTGAGCAGCAACATCGCTGTTTTGTGCAATATAAACATTTGCCAAAAGATAATTCATCAGCGACTGATAGCGCCCATCATTTTCAATTACGGATGTTGCTGCAATGCAACCATCAATTGGATGAGTTGATGCCTGATGATAATTTGTAAAAGCATCTAAAATAAAGAAGTGCGCACGTCCTTTACCTTCAGAATTTAGTTTGTTAAGTCCGTCCCAGGCTTGTTCGTTTGAATGAACAATAAAATGATTCAGAAATGGCTCTAAATAATTTTCTATTGCAATTTTATATTGCTCATCGCAATTAATAATGTCACTTAACAAAGGAATGTCTTTAAAGGAGTCACTGTTTTTCTTTAAAAACTTAATTGACTCAGGAAAACCTTCCATTTTTTCTGCAAGATTTCTCGTCAGTTGATATTCATTATTTTTTACTTCATAACTTCTTCGTTCATCAGCAAGTTTTTCGCGCAATTCTTTAACGGCATTTTCATGCTGTGCTATTTCAGAATCAAGTTGAAGATTTAATTGCTTCTTATCATGTGATTCTTTTTCCGCCTGATCTTTTTTAACAGCATGACCTGATAATTCACCTTCAAGATTTTGAAGTGATGTCTTGTCTTTTTCAATCTGCTCGCCCAATCGCTTCATCTGATCGTTAAGGCTGTTGATACGGGTTTGTCTTACAGCAATAAATGTCTCATGATCATTAACAGATTGCCTAACCTGCAAAATATGTAGATTTAGTTGTCGTAGTTCATCAACAGACTGGTCATAGTTTTTGCGTGATGTTTCTAATTCGCTTTTTAGTGATTGTATTTCATTTTCTAATTCCTTAGTCTTAACTTCTTCGATTGATTTTTCTTTTTCTGCTTGTTCTATCTGTTTCTCTATATCAATGGCTTGTGCTTGTTCGCTGGAACTTTGCTTTTCTAATTGCAGCTTCTTTTCATTCAGGTAATTTAATTTTTCAATTCGCCCTTTATGCTCGTTCTCATATTTATTAATCAGAAAAAGTTTTTCATTAAGTAATTTTTGTACATCACCTAAAGCTTGTTGACGTTCTTCGCTGACAATTTTAATCTCGCTGAGTTGTTGCTCTAGGTTTTCTAATTGTCGGCCAAGGGTGTTTTTTTCTTCTGATTGCTTTTGCTCTTTTTCAGTAAGCTCTTTAATAGTGGAAGTAAAATCACGCATTAAAAACCAGGCTAACGCTGTTGATACAACTTTATATTCTTCTTTTAAACGATAATATTTTTCAGTCTTCTTAGCCTGATATTCTAATTGTTTAAGACTCTTTTCAATTTCAAATAGTAAATCGTTAACACGGTTCAGGTCAGCATCGGTTTCTTCTAATTTCTGAAGGGTTTGTTTTTTGCGAATCTTGTATTTGGAAATTCCTGCAGCTTCTTCCAGTAACATTTTAATGGTATTATGACGATCGTTAATAATGTCATCAACCATTTTTAATTCTATGATGGAGTAGGTGTCGCTGCCTATGCCTGTATTCAGAAATAAGTCGGTAATGTCTTTAAGCCTGCATGTTACTCCATTCAATAAATATTCACTGTCACCGGAACGATAGAGTCTTCTTGTTACACATACGGTTGTAAATTCAACAGGTAATATTCCTTTATCATTTACGAAGGTAAGACTAACTTCTGCAAGGTTTGCCGGCTTACGTGTTTTTGTACCATTGAAAATGATGTTTTCCATCTTTTCGGAACGCAACATTCTCATTTTTTGTTCGCCCAAAACCCATCGCATGGCATCTACAACATTTGATTTTCCTGACCCATTCGGTCCTACAACAGAAGTAACACCCTTATCGAAGTGAATGATTACTCTGTCTCCAAAGCTTTTAAAGCCCTTTATTTCCAGACTGGAAAGACGCATAAACTGTGAATGATTTTAATTGGTTCTCAAATAAGTTTGCGAAGTTAAAAAAAAGCATTCGTTGACCTATTAAAACTTATTAACGGGTTGTTGGCAATTCAAAATGTATACAATTCAAAATTTAAAAATATATTTGGCCTCATGGAATTTAAGATTATCATTTATATCATTATTGGCATAGCCTGGTATGTTATTAATAACTACAAAAAAATTGCAGAAGAAAACAGGAAGAGGGTTTTTGGCAAACCTGTTATTTATCCGCCCACAGAGCAACCACAACCAAATTCTCCCGCACCTGTAAAGGAACCTATCGTTGTTAAAACAATTAAGGAAAAACCTGTTATTAAGAAACGCAGCCTTCCTCAAAATACTTTAATAAATAAAACCAGAAAACCTATCACAGTGCCTGAAATATACAATGTGGATAGCACTGTTTTGACAGCAAATTCAATTCAAGTTCCTGTAAATGAAGATTTGGAGAAAAAGTATTTCAATGATGTTATTCAAAACCGTGAATTATTAAAAAAGGCGATTGTTTTTGGCGATTTAATCAACAAACCATTATGGGCAAAGTATTGAAAATAAAATGGGTGCGCCATAATAATGTCAATTTTTGAAATTCAATTTGGAAGTTAAATTTTTTTATTCATACTTTTACGCACTATTATTTTTAACAAAATCTTCACATTTATAATACAATAATCAGAAATTTAAATAGGTCAACCTATGCTTAGAAACGTTTACTTAACATGCTTACTAACCTTGATTTTCGGTAGTGCTGCATGGGCGCAATCAGGATCCATTAAAGGACGTGTATTAGACAAAACCACCAACGAACCATTACCATTTGCAAGTGTAATTGCTGTAATGAATGGGCAACAGATGGGTGGTGCGCAAACTGATTTTGACGGAAATTTTACCATTAAACCTTTGGGTGCGGGTACCTATTCGGTGAAAGCCACATTTGTCGGCTATACTACTACAGAGGTAACCGGAGTTTTAGTGTCGGTAGATAAAATCACTTTCGCTGATGTTAAAATGGGCAAAGGTGCAGTAGATATCACTGCAGTGGAAGTTACAGCCTATAAAGTTCCATTAATTGATAAAGGTAATCCAGCAGTACAAACAACCATCACTCAGGAAGAAATAAAAGCCATCCCAACCCGTGATGTGCGTTCTGTTGCAGCAACCGCTGCCGGAGTTTTTCAACGCGATGAAGGTGATGATTTAAACGTTAGAGGTTCACGTGATGATGCAACAGATTATTATATTGATGGGGTTAAAGTTCGTGGAAGCTCACAATTGCCGCAATCTGCTATTGAGCAGGTTACTGTAATTACAGGTGGTGTTCCTGCACAGTATGGAGATGCTACAGGTGGTATCATCAGTATTACAACACGTGGCCCTTCAAAGAAATTTACAGGAGGAATTGAATTAGCTACATCGGAGTTGACTGATAAATTCGGATATAATCTGGCAAGCGGTAATATTTCCGGACCTATTTATATGAAAAAAGATAAAGATGGAAATAAGACCCCTGTTGTAGGTTTTTTCCTTGGGGTTGAAGGAGAGTGGATTAAAGATCCTGATCCATCAGCCATCGGAAGCAAGCGTGTTAAAGGAAGTGTTCTGTCAGATTTAGAAAGTAATCCTTTAATGCCAAACATAGTTAATGGTACTATTGGTGGAACCAGGGCACGTTCTGAGTTTATACATAGGTCTGATATTGAAACCATGAAATACAAGCCAAATACGCGTTCAGGAGAATACAAAGTGAGTGGAAATATTGACTTTCAACCGGCAAATAATATAAATATTAAAGTTGGTGGTTCTTATGACTACCATGATTACCGTGAATATACTTATAACTACTCTTTATTCAACTATAAGAATTACAGCCGACATATAACTAATGATTACCGTGGTTATTTACGTTTCACTCAGCGTTTTAATACAGAAGGTAAAGAAGGTACAAAATCAATCTTGAAAAATGTTTATTATAGTCTGCAATTTGATTATAGTAAAGCTTTTGAATTGGTGCAGTCTGAACAACATAAAGATCGCTTGTTTGACTATGGTTATTGGGGTCGCTTTAATACCCTGCGCAGACCTGTTTTTGCAGGTAATGAATTGTTGGGTTATTTACCTTATTTAACTGTATTTACTCCATCAGGCAATAATCCAAATACAGAAGCTTATACCAATCAATACCTTTCATTCTTTGATGAAAACTATGCTGCTCACGCTAATGAATATTATGAAACAGGAAACACAAGTCAGTTTACCAATACAGCATATTACAGCAATCCTTTTGTAATCAGAGCAGGTGGTGGTTTAATTAACGGACAACGTGCCGGTACTGTTTATAGTATGTGGTATAATACAGGTCGTACTATTGATGGTTATAATTATATAGACAGAGATCAGTACAGAGCATCAGCAATGTTCTCTGCAGACATCAAAAATCACGCAATTTCGTTAGGTTTTGAATACGAGCAGCGTGTTGACCGCCAATTTAATATTGCACCTAGCGGGTTATGGACTTTCATGAACAATTATGCTAATTTCTATTTGAACGAGGCTAACCCTGAGGCAGGAAGTTATGTGATTAATGATACGATTTATCACCCTAATACCTATACAAACACAACCGGTCAGATCGGATTTTATGAGAATGTTCGTAAGCAGTTAGGCTTGTCAAATACTGACTATGTTGACGTGTTTAACTACGATCCTTCTAATTTCAGTTTATCAATGTTTTCACCGGACGAATTAGGTACCAGTGGTTTAACATTATATTATGGTTATGATTACAAAGGTAATCGTCAGAAAACACTCAGTCCATCTGCCACATTTGATAACTTCTTTAAGAAAGATGCCAATGGTGTTTACCAACGAAATATAGCAGCTTTCCAGCCAATTTATCTTGCAGGTTATATTCAGGATAACTTCTCTATTAATGATCTTATCTTCAACGTGGGTTTACGTGTAGATCGTTTTGATGCCAATCAACGTGTTATGAAAGATCCGTATTTGTTATATCAGGCATATACTGCTGGCGAATTAAATTTTCAGATCCCGGACAACATCGGTAATGATTATGTAGTCTATGTATCAGATTTCAATGTAGATAAAAACACTTTGACAGCAAACGATATATTAGGTTACAGAAGTGGAGATCAGTGGTATGATAAAAATGGTAATGCATTAACTGACCCACGAATTCTTGAAAGACAGAGTTCTTCTGCCCGTGTATTGCCTTTATTGGTGAATAAAGATGAGGATATTAAGANNGTGGAAACTATGAGGCTAGTAAGACTTTTAAAGACTATGAACCACAATTGACTTTTATGCCTCGTGTTGCTTTTCAGTTCGACATTAACGATCAGGCACAGTTTTTTGCTAACTATTCAATCTTAACACAACGTCCTGCCGGTCGTTTAAGAAATGATCCTTGGGCATATTATAATTTTGAACAGGGAAGTACTATAAGTAATCCTAATCTTAAACCTGAAAAAAGTGTCAATTATGAATTGGGTTTCCGTCAGATATTGAGCCGCAGTTCTGTAATCACAATTTCTGCTTTCTATCGTGAATTAAAGCAAATGCTTCAATTGAGGAATATTTTCTTTTCTTATCCCGGTTCCGGTTATACAACCTTTGATAACATTGATTTTGGTACTGTTAAAGGTTTAACGTTAGGTTATGATATGAGAAGAACAGGCAATGTTCGTCTTGGAGCAAGCTATACGCTTCAGTTTGCTGATGGTACAGGTTCAAATGATGTTTCAGGTGCTGACCTATTGAGTACAGGTCAAGCCGGACTGAGAGTTATTCTGCCTCTTGATTTTGATCAAAGACATAACATTACTGTGTCTTTTGACTATCGTTATCAGGAAGGTAAAAATTATAATGGTCCTGTATTGTTTGGTAAACAAATTTTTGCAAACACAGGAGCACGCTTAGAGTTTAAAGCCGGATCAGGTACTCCTTATTCACGTCAATATACACCAACTTTTGAAGGAAATAATATTGGTGTTCAAACACAAGGTAATTCTAAAATCAAGGGAGATATCAACTCTGCACGCCTTCCATGGAATAGCCGTTTTGACTTGAAGGTTGATAAGGATTTTGCTTTGAATTTTGATAAAGATAAAAAGACTAAATACTACTTAAATGTATATGTTCAGGTGCAAAACCTTTTAAATCAGAAAAATATAATTAGTGTTTATCGTTATACCGGAAATGCTGATGATGATGGTTATATGGGCTCCAGCTTAGGTCAGGATTTTCTAAGTAATCTTGAAGCTTCCGGTGGTGATCCACAGGCATTCTCTGATTTATATGCGGTAAAAATCAACAATCCGGATAATTATGCACGTCCAAGAACAGTTCGTGTAGGTTTATCATTTAACTTTTAATCTCAGACTTAATTAAAATATTTAAAAACAAAGCACAAATGATTAATAAGAGTTGTTTAACGGTTTTTCTGGTATCAGCAATAACAGTTGGTTCAGTCACAGCAAAGGAGAATATAGGTCAGAAGCCGGTACATAAAGGCAATGTTGTAAAGAATACGTCTTTGAGAATTACAGCCCCCTGTAATGAGCCTACAGCACAAACAGATTTGCAGATTAACAATGTTCGTGCAAGAATATTTTCTGCAGGCGATATGTGGTGGAATCTTGTAGATGGCGCTAACTCAAAAGCAGAGTATGAAATACCTAAGGGTACAGGAAAAACATCGTTGTTTGCAGGCTCTGTATGGATAGGTGGTTACGATGCTACCGGGAACTTAAAAGTGGCAGGTCAGACGTACAGACAAAGTGATGCGAATGATTTTTTTACCGGCCCAATAGGTGTGCAGGGAGGAAATATGACAACAGATGTTTCCATCTGTAATCAGTACGACAGAATATGGTCGGTAACCAAACAACAGGTGCGCGACTTTGTATCTACAGGAGTGGCTACACGCGACATCAGAGAGTGGCCTGGAAATGGCGATCAGTCAAGAGGAGAGTTGCAGCTACTGGCACCGTTTGAAGATGTAAACGGAGATGGTTTGTATATACCAGACAGTGGCGATTATCCACGATATTTATTGAGTGGTGAATATCCTGCACCAAGCGATCCGAATAAATTGCCATGTGATGATTATATTTTTGGAGA
>DKKR01000021.1:1930-53899 GCA_002455375.1 Bacteroidetes bacterium UBA6661 | reverse complement strand
TCCATTTGAAGAAATTATCTGTTCAAGTATTGATTTTAATGCGGTGATATTTGTATTAACTGAATCATCCGTCATTAATGAAGAATAATATAATGGTTGTATTACATTAATAATCCCTGCCGAATCAATGAAGCTGTTCAATAACTCATTCCCAATTCGTTTTACATCTGATAACTTTTGTTTCCTAAGATTTATTTTTAAAGAATCAGTTTTAGCTTTATAAATATTTATTTCACCAACAGAATTTTTTGAGCTAATCCCACCTCCAAATCCTCCAAAATCATACCATAAAGTATCATCAATAAATTCTGTAATGTTCACAACCGTAAAATCTTCAATTGCAGGTCTTTCACAGTTGTAAGATAAAAAATCAAACTGAACGGGATTGGTAGATAAATGCCAGGTTACATCCTGATATGCTGTATCTTCCGAACCGTAAACTTTAAAACAATTATTTGAGGCATTAACATCACGGCTAAGGTCATAATCATCATTAAATGTACCGGTAAAGTTTAATTGTGATATATCTTCTATTTCAAAAATATTATAACCATCATCAATACTGAAATATGAATTGTCTGAAATAATATTATTTGAATTTGAATTATAATTCGTGAAATTATTAAATCCTGAATTATATATACCCAAGGTAGAAGTTAAATTAACAACACTACCGGAATTTATGGTTAATCCTGAATTTGAAACATTATCCCCCGTATAATTTATATAATTTTTAAATATATCAATATAAGTTGAAGTCAGATTTATTGACTGTTCATAGTTATTAAAATTATTATTACTTAATACTCCCGAAGTAACATTGCTTAATAAAACAGCATTTTTAGATGCGTCAGCTGTAAAATTATTCCACCTGATAAAAACAGGAGACTGATTGAAGGCATATCCTACAACTTGAATTACCGGAATTTCTGATTCATTAGTTTCAAATGAATTACCTGTAATGTCAATTGATGGTGTTTCATTTGATGGTTCACTTATATAATTAATACTCACAGCCCCGCAGTTTTCTTTATTGTTTTCAATTTCAAATTCAGAATTATAAAGCAAAAACACAGGACAGTCAACTGCAGACAAATAAAAAGGTAATGATGTTGTATCTTTTATATCCTTGAATTTAGTTTTATTGATTTTAATTAACTCACATCCGTTAAACTCCAATCCTAACCAATCACTCGATGAATTACCTTTTAGATTAACAGTAGTAACCGAGGGACTTCCAATCAATGAATATCCGCAAGTGAATTCACCACCATTCATTATAATCTTTTTCCCTTCAGCAAAGTTAATAGTAGTTCCTTGGCCAATATCAATATCATATCCACTATTTATTACATTTCCGTTACAATTAAATTCTATATTTCCGAACTGTTCATCTGTAACAAGCGTACCGCCTTATTGCATCACAGGTACGATTTTATATAACTTGCCTTCGCCGGGGAGGAAGAACCCTATTGAATATTCAGTATTCGAATTTTTGTTTATAACTGCAATCACTGAATCATTACTGAGGTCTATGATTTTCCAATTATTAAAATTCAAAAGTTTATTGGCGTTAAACTTTAATGAAATTAACCTTCTACCTCCAATGTTATCAACCGAATTGATTCCGGCATAAGGTGCACATCTTCTGTTCACAATCATAAAGTAATTAGTATTTGGTTCACTTACGATTTTTTTGAAAGTTGCAAGTTGTGCATAAGTTTTATCCGATGCATCCGGATAAGAATTTTGTGTAATTGAAACTTCTTCATCTGAATTATTTAATTCTTGCCTATAAGTTTTAAGCTGTGAAATTACAGTATGTGCATTCGCTTCATTTCGTTCGTTTTCTAAATGATATATATAGCTTTTTCTATCTGAGTTATTAAATTTAACTAAATGATCTCCAATTTTTTTTATGTTAAGATTTATGTTTTTTGTTCCTTCCCACTTATCTTGTCCATAAACATTATATATCCTTTTATCAGTAATTGTCCCTCCGGAGCTATTTACATTAAGATATCCTCTGAAATAATAATCAGTATGCTGCATAGCATAGTCTCCATAAGATGAATAAATAAAATATAAAAATCCTTTCACACCATAGGTTAATGCAATATTGGTACTCATTCTAATTTCTTCGTTTGTTGGTTCTCGTCTCATATGATGTGCACTGTTCCATAAATGAGTTTGAATTAGATATATTGCAGGTTTATTTGTTGTTTTAGTTAAAGTATCTACCCTTTTCATTGCATTATTAAAATCTGCATCAATTGATAAAATATTAGTAGGAGTATTTAACTCATATTGAAGAGCATCTTCATAAAATGAAGGGGATGAAGGAAATCCAATAAAACCTTCACTTTCGTCACATTCACATCCATTACCTCCACAATTGGGTAGAGTATTAGGAATGTAAGTTGCTCCGTTTACCTTTGAAGGTGGTGTTGAACACGGTGCTCCCCAAAAAGGATAACAAAAAGTTGTAATCACATCAGTATCAATCTTATCATAAAGATTTCTTTTGATATAAGTTAGGTCATAAACATTAGTAGAAGTGATGTTATGTCTGTGTATGCTGAAAGTACTTATATTTAAATCAAATGCTAATGAAAATTTTCCATTGAATCTTTGTTTAATTTTATCGTTTATATATTTCATACATGGAATTTGGTTAAACTCAAATTCTTCAATGTAAAATTGCAAAATTGCATCCTGATAGTTTGCAGCAATTGAATCAAGTTCCCAAATTAACCAAGTTCTTTGCGGATCATTTCCTTCAAAATCTCCTCTGAATAAATCGTGTGCAGTATTATTTTCCACTTTAACATAATCAATCCACATATCGCAATTACCAGACCACCAAACACGAAAATCAACCGCACAACTTGTATCCCATAAAACAATAGAATCAGGGTTGAAAATGCCGTCGATAAGTCTGTGAATTATTAAGTTTTTTTGTGAACTAGGTATATTAAATTCTTCTAAATACTCGCCAGAATAAACACCATTTATATCAACAAAATAATTAGAAAATATTGTTATTTTTTTTACTGAATCGCCATTTGCGTCATAAACCTCTATTCTGCATATTTCAATCGGTGGAAGTTGATACGCAATCGTAGAATCAATTCTAATTCTTGGTTTAACATACCAGTCATATTGTGAATCTACTGCATATCTTCCCCATGTATCATGTATGTTTATTTGTTCGCGATTAGCTTTTAAATCTTTTACAACATAGCCTGCCTGATGTCCCAAGCCAACACTTGAATATCTAACATACTTTCCGTTATTGTATTGATTATCTTGAAAATCTACTCCTGTATTTGATGAATGCCATGCATAAGTATAGCTTTTCAAATCCTGATTTGGTATATTTTGTTCTTCTTCACATTCATATATACTTGATTGTCCGAAACACATATACATCAGTTTTTCTCTGTCATATAGTGTTTTCATTCCATTATTAGTATTTTTTACCAATCGGTCTGTTACAAGTCCTTTATACTGACTAAGAGGTGCATTTAACTCATCTATATTGCTGTTCCATTCATATATATTAAACCAGTTTTGGTAAGTGTGCCACAAGTTTAATCCTAAATCATTTACAAGTCTTGAATATACAGTATCCTGACCATTTCCGAGCATTCCAATTATAAAACTGTCAAGCTGATATGGCGGAGTATTTGTAATATCAGTTTTACTGATTTTTTCCTCAGGTTTAAAACTCGTTATTATAATTGAGAACAATATTAAAATAAGTATTGAAATAATATTTTGTTTTTTCATATCTTATTCCTTCCGGATAATTTTTTTTTAATTTCTTTATTTTATCAATATCATTTTTTTTGTTTCGTTGAAATTATCTGAAGATAGTTTGTAAAAATATACTCCTCCGGGATAGTTTTTTGCATTCCAATTTATACTGTATTCTCCTGTGTTCATTGTTTTATTTAACAATACTTCTATTTCTTTTCCGGTTATATCATATATCGTTAGTGTTACAACCCCGGTTTCAAATAAACTGAAGCTTATATTTGTTTCCGGATTAAAAGGATTAGGGAAGTTTTGAAATAATATAAATTTATCGGGTATTTCTGTCGTAATTGGAATTATATTTGTTATTATCCTTGTTGAATCTCCTCCGGTTACTGTATGAACACCTAAATTTTGAAATCTCGAATATGCCCAACTAATTTTTTTATTTATAAAATTTAAATCTTTATATTGCCTTATTCCAAATGATGTATCCGGCAATTGGTAACCCCATGTTTGCCCTCCATTATTTGAAATATATAATATCCCCCTATTTCTGCCTCCATTATAACCAATATATGGACCTGCTGCCCATATAGTATCTTTATTTATAATCTGAAATTCATAAATTCCATCAATCAAAAATCCACCTTCAATTGGAGTAAACTGTGTTGGTAAAGGTATATTTACCCAATTCAATCCTCCATTTGTTGTCTTCTTAAAATCTCCTCTTGATTTCCAACCTGTCAAATCATTCTCAAAATATATATCTAACCATCCAAGTTCTCCTGTAATTATACTCCAGTTAAATCCTCCATTTGTGGTTCTTCTTAATGGACCTCCTTCATCGGTCATAAACCCAAGATTCTTATTTACAAAAAATACTCTATCAGGATTGCCATCTCCTATGCCTATACTGAACTGTTGTGTCCAGTTTATTCCCCCGTTTGTTGTTCGGAATAATCCGCCTACTAATGCCGCTCCGGAAGCTATCCATATCGTATCTTCGTTTAGTGCATATAATCCTTGTGCACCTCCTTCTGGTAGTTGTATGAATTGCCAATCGTTTCCTCCATTTGTTGTTTTATAAACAAATCCTCCATAAGCATATCCCGTGTTTTCATTTATGAATTGAAGACCTCCGTTGAATATATTGATATATGATGCTATATACCAATTATCTCCCCCATTTGTAGTTTTAATGATACAGCTTGAATCGGTTGTTGTTGTATTTACTGCCATCATTAATCCGCTTAAACTATCAAAAAACACTAAATCATTTATTATTCTTCCTTGTAATTCAACATTTTGCAAATACCAACCTGATGGTGGTTTTCCGGTAAAGGTAAAGGAATATAATATCAGAATGAGCGACGGATATAATATTTTTTTTATCTTATGAAGCATTGTTCATACTTTTAGCATAATTTAGACTTATTTTAAATTATTATTATTTATCAGTTTTGTCAAGTTCAATTAATAAGTTTATTTCTGTATGTTTATTTCAAAAATTTAAAAGATTTAGTTTATGAAAAAATTAATTTATTGTCCGATCTATCGGGCGAGAATCTTGGATATTTAATAATAGTAGATTCTTTCCCGACAAGTGGGACAGGCAGTTGCTATCAAAATGACACATGTGCGACCTCAAAGGATTCTTCGCTCGCATTCTCACTCAGAATTTCAGTGGTGTTTACGGAATGACAGATGTGATATCGCAGGAGTACCTTTCATGAAACTCCTGCGGGAAAGTAATTATTACTCACGGAATTCTTTGCCGATAAAAGGAATCGGAACAGGAATTAAGATAATTGAACTACGAATGATATCAACAAAAGAATTTTATTAGATTCTTCTCCCGACATTTCGCTTTTTAGAATTACATTTTCTTATTAGATTCTTCGCTTCGTTCAGAATGACATAAGAAGATTCTCTCATCTGAATAACAGATGAAATAAACTTATCTAAACAAATTATTTAAAAAGCTTATCTATTAAATCAAGGGTGGTGACGTTGTCGGCGTCGGAGTTGAAGTTTGTTATTAGGCGATGGCGTAAAACCGGTTTTGAAACTATTTTTATATCGTTTATCTCGGGAGTGTATCTTCCGTTTAATATTGCGTAGGTTTTTGCTCCGAGTATTAAATATTGCGAAGCTCTGGGACCTGCACCGTAATTAATATAATTTTTTATATAATCCGGTGATTCGGGATTTTGAGGTCTGGTTTTTCTTACCTGATTTACTGCATATTTTATAACTTCTTCCGCAACCGGAACTCGCTTTACAAGGTTTTGAAAATCTATAATTTCCTGTTTTGAAAAAATATGTGAAAGTGTCGGGGAATATGAACTGGTAGTTTTATTTACAATTTCAATTTCCTCTTCTCCCGATGGATAGTCAAGCCAAAGATTGAACATAAATCTGTCAAGCTGTGCTTCGGGCAATGGATATGTCCCCTCTTGCTCAATTGGGTTTTGAGTTGCTAAAACAAAAAATGGTTCATCAAGTCTATATGTTACTCCTGCTGCAGTAACTTTATGCTCTTGCATAGCTTCCAGCAAGGCTGATTGTGTCTTTGGCGGAGTTCTGTTAATCTCATCGGCAAGCAATAAATTTGAAAACACAGGACCTTTAACGAATTTAAAAATTTTTTCTCCTGAAGTTGATGATTCTAAAATTTCCGTTCCGGTTATATCTGATGGCATTAAATCGGGTGTGAACTGTATCCTGTTATATTTGAGATCTAAAACATCTGCGAGTGATTTTACAATTAAAGTTTTTGCAAGACCCGGAACCCCGACAAGCATACAGTGTCCTTGTGCAAAAATTGCTATCAGAATTCTATCAATTATTTCATCCTGACCAACTATGATTTTAGAAATCTCTTTTTTTAATTCAGAATGTTTTCGGTTTAAGTCCTCTACAAGACGGACATCAGAAGAAGAATTTATCATTTAGTTTTATATAGTTACTACTTCTATTTTGCCAAATTGTTTCAAATCATTTTCAAGAATTTTTACATCACCGCAAACAGACAGACACAATTTCTCCGGATTTAAATATTAAACAGCCGCATCTTTAATCTGTTCTTTAGTTACTTTATTTACATTTGAAATATACCTGGAATAAAAATCATTTTCTAAATCATATAACTTGAGACTTATAACTTTTGATGCAATAGAATTTGGGGTTTCAAGTTGCAACGGAAAATTTCCCGTTATATAATTTTTCATACTTGTAAGTTCTTCATCAGTTACAAATTCATTTCTCATTACATTCAGTTCTTTTAATATTTCTGAAATTGCAGCAGCAGTAATACCGGTTTTCACTTCTGTTTCTACCGAAAAATCTCCGGCAAATTTATTGAATTCAAAATAACTTCTCGCACCATATGTAAATCCGTTTTTTTCACGAAGGTTATAATTTATTCTTGAAGTAAAAGAACCGCCTAATATATTATTCATTATATAAACCGGGAAAAAATCTGCCTCTTTTCTTGAGACGGAAAGTTGACCTATTTTTAATGAAGACTGGACAGCATCTTTTTTATTAACAATCAAAACTTCCGGAGTTACAATAGGTTTAAATGAAAAAGCATTTTTAATTTCCGCTATATCGACTGTAGATTGAGAACCGAAATTATTCTCAATATATGTCATTGCTATTTCCGGCGATATATTTCCGACAAATGCCACAATTAAATTTGATGGTGTAAAATTATTTACATAATATTCGTAAATATCATCACGGTTTATTTTGCTAACACTATCAGTTAAACCTTCCACGGGCATTGCATAAGGCGAATCTCCGTAAACTCTTGATTTGAAAGCACGATTAGATAAATAATCACTTTCATCTTTCATGCTTTTTATTGAATTAACTTTTTGAATTCTAAGTCTTTCTATTTCTTCTTCTTTAAACGATGGTTTATTTAGAATTGAACTGACAATGTTAAAAACTTTATCAAAATATTTTTCAAGAGTATAAATACTGATAAAATTTGCATCTGAATCTGTTCCATAACTTAACGTTGCTCCATAATAATCAATTTTTTCTGCAATCTCAGTTGCTGTCATTTCATCAGTTCCTTTTGAAAGCATATCAGTTACAAAAGATGAGAGGCCTGTTTTTCCTTCGTCAAAATATGAACCTGCTTTGAAAACAAATCTGACACTGATAACCGGTAATGAATTATCTTCTATGACAATTACATCAATTCCATTTGAACTTTTTGATTCAAAAAATTCAGGGAAAGGTACATCCTTTGAATGTTTTGATTTTGGTGGTTTTGATCTATCCAAATCATAAAAATTTAAATCGTTATTAAATTCCATAATATTATTTATTTTCGGGCAAATAATACAAGACTACCCTTTTGTTTTTCTGTAAATATTTTTTTGCAACTGAAATCAATGTTTCTTTATCAAGATTGAAATAATTATTTATCTCAGAATTTATCATATCAGGTTTTTTCAGAATATTTTCATAATAACAAAGTCTGTCTGCAACCGAATTGATTAAATTTCTGCTTTTATAAAACTGTGTTTCGATTTTGTTTAAAACTTTGCTGTAGATATTTTCCGTTAAACCAAAATTAAATATATGTTCAAGTTTTTCATCAATCCTTTTTAAAACTGAATCAGGCGAAATGCCTTCGTTACAAATTGCATTAATTGATAATATGCTTACTTCTTCCGCACCATATACTGAGGTAGTAATTTCATTACACATTTGTGATTCATAAACTAAGTCTTTGTATAATTCAGAACTCTCTCCATCTCCGAGTATATTTGAAATTATTTTGAATACATAATAATCTTTATCGCCGACTTTAGGAATTCTGTAAGTAATGAATAATCCCGGATTGGTAATCTTATCATAAATCGTATCTATTATTTCTGAGTTTAATTCTAATTCGTTATATCCGGATTTTACAACCATATTGCCGGTATTAAACCCGGAATAATATTTTTCCAGAAGTTTAAGAGTGTTATCAATATCAATATCTCCTGAAACCGAAACAACAGAATTATCAGCCCTGTAATAATTATTGAAAAATATTTCCAAATCAGATAAAGAAAGATTTTTTACATCATTCATATCACCAATGACGGGTCTTTTATATCCTGAATTAAAAAACAATCTTTTTGATACTTCATCTTCAACAGAACCATAAGGAGCATTATCAACATAAGTCATTTTTTCTTCGTGGACAACATCTTTTTGAATATCCAAACTCTCTTCCGAAACATTAAATCCGGTATATCTGTCAGAATCCAGCCAAAATGCAAATTCAATTTCATTTGATGGAACAGTCATATGATAACTTGTTACATCCCATGATGTATATGCATTACTATTGCCGCCTCTTTTATGCAGAAGCAAATCAAACTGACCTGATTTGATATTTGGGCTTCCTTCAAACATTAAGTGCTCAAACAAATGAGCAAGACCTGATTTGCCGTCTTCTTCATCTTTAGAACCAACGTGGAACATAGTGTGAAGAGAAACCATCGGAATTTTAGTATTTCTGTTTAGAAATATTTTTAATCCGTTTGAAAGTTTATGTTGTTCAAATTTTATTTCGGGGAATTTCATTTTTTTTCAGGGATATAATACATTTTAAAAATATTTTTATTTATAAAAACTTCATCCAATGTTTTTTTAATATCAGCATCATATATAGAAAGATATTTTTGTGCTTTTTTATTTAAAAAATCAGGTGAGCCATAATAATATTCACACATCAAAGTGTTAAGTGAAATTGATTTTACAGAAGTAAGACTTTGAATTTCAGCAAATTCAACTTCATTTTTTATTTTCATAATTTCATCATCATTTATTTTATTAATATACAAATCATTCAACTCATCAATGATGATTTTTTCAACTTCCTCAAAATTCGATTTATCATAAAGCAAAGTTTTAATATAAACAACACCGCCGTATTTCAGAAGTAACGGTGCAACATAAACAGATTTTGCAAGGTTCTTCTCATATACAAGTTTTTTATAAAGTCGGCTGCTTTTATTATTAGCCAAAAGATTTGCGATGAATTCAATTGAAAATTCCGTTTCCGAACCCAATGCAGATGCTTTGAAACAAAGATACATTGCCGGAAGTGTAATTTTATCCTCTACAATCAGCGAATTTGTTTTTTCAATATTTTCATATTCAAAATTATTTAATGCATCAGGTGAATTTTTATTTTCAATATTTCCAAAATATTTTTTAATAAGGTTCAAAGCATTTTCTTCCTGAAAATCACCTGTTAAAATTAAAACGGAATTTGCCGGAGAATAAAATTTATTATGAAATTCAATCGCTTCATTCACTGAAAATGAGTTTATGTCATTTTCAAAACCTATCACGGGTGATTCATATGGAGTTCCTTTAAAAATATTTTTATAAATATTTAAATTGGCAGTTCCATAAGGTGAATTATCGTATCTTTGCTTTTTCTCTTCAATGACAACTGATTTTTGATTAGCCAGATTTTCTTCAGATATATTCAAAGCATTCATTCTGTCAGACTCAAGCCATAGAGCAGTTTCGAGCTGACCGGAGGGTAAAGTTTCAAAATAAACTGTGAGGTCTTGCATAGTGAATGCGTTGCACAAACCTCCGGCATTCTGAACACTTTTGAAGTGTCCGCTTCTGTCAACATTTTCAGAGCCCTGAAACATCATATGTTCAAATAAATGTGCAATACCTTTCTTTCCCGGTTTTTCGTTTTTGGAACCTACTTTATATCCAAGAGTAAGATTTATAAGAGGATTTTTTTTGTTTTGATGCAGGATTATTTTTAATCCATTTTCAAGTGTATATTGTCTAAAATCTAAGTCGATAGTCATTTTAAGTTTGGATTTTTACAGGGTAAAAATTATGGAACACTCAAAATTAGTTTTTATTTATAAAATATTCAGTGTAAAATTACATAAGATTCATAGTTTTTTAATTTGTAAAAATGAATTTTTATTGATAAACTTTGTTTCTTAAATTAAACAAAAAAGAATTATAGAATAAATTTTTACTTGTTATTAAATTTCATAAGACTAAAATTAAAGATATGAAGACAAAATATCTTATTCTTGCAATTCTTTCTCCGTTTCTATTTTTATTCGTTAATTCTTCACAAGCACAATTCGGTAAAAATAAAGTCCAGTATATGGAATTTCACTGGAAATTTATTCAAAGCAAACACTTTGATGTATATTTCTATCAAGGTGGTGATTATCTGGCATCATATACTGCTCAGGTAGCAGAGGCTTCACTGGAACAGCTTTCAAGTAATCTTGATTACAGTATATCTAACCGAATACCTATAATCGTGTTTTTATCACACAATGAATTTCAGCAAAACAATGCTATTGATGAATTCCTACCTGAAGGAGTAGGTGGTGTTACTGAACTTTTCAAAAACAGAATCCTCGTTCCTTTTGAAGGTGATTACGAAAAATTTCGACACGTTATCCATCATGAACTCTTGCATGCTTTTATGAATGATATGTATTACGGCGGTTCAATACAAAATATAATTTCAAAAAATATCACACTCCAGTTTCCATTATGGTTTTCAGAAGGAATGGCAGAAGTACAGAGTTTATATGGGCTTGATAAAGCCACAGATATGTATATAAGAGATTTAGTAATAAATAATTATCTGCCACCGCTTGAATATATAGGCGGATATTTAGCATACAGAGGCGGACAAAGTTTTTTTGCGTTTTTAGGTGCCGAATATGGAGTGGATAAACTTGGCGATTTGATGAATAATATTAAAGCACTTGGAGATGTATATGCAGGATTTGACGAAACATATAAAATGAGTGTAGAGAAACTTGGTGAAAAATGGCAAAAAGAATTGAAAAAAAGATATTGGCCTGAGATAGATACTAAAGAAGAGGTAACCGATTTTTCAAAACGCCTTACCAATCATGAAAAAGACGGAGGATTTTATAACGTTGCACCGAAAATTTCTCCTAACGGTGAATTATTTGCTTTTATATCAAACAGGGATGATTTATTCAGTGTATATCTCGCAAGAGTTTCAACCGGTGAAGTAATTGATATGATTCTTGAAGGAAACAATTCAGCAGATTTTGAAGAACTGAATATTTTAACTCCGGGACTGACATGGAGCCCAAACGGAAGATATCTTGCTGTCAGTTCTAAGTCAGGAAGTCAGGATGCAATAACAATTATCAACGTGAATTCCGGTGACAGAGAAAGATTGCCGGTTTTTAATAATGAAATTTCTTATTTAGCTTGGTCTCCTACGGAAGAAAAAATTGCGTTTATCGGACAGAACAATATGCAATCTGATGTATATATTTATGACAGGTTAACAAGAAAAACTACCAATATTACAAATGATATTTTTTCAGATGAAAAAATTACATGGTCACCGGACGGAAGAACAATTTATTTTACATCTGACAGAGATAAATATCTCAATAGTTCAATGATACCGGCTGATTTTAATATGGCGTATTATGATTCCAAAGGAAAAGATATTTACAAAATAGATGTGGCAAGCAAAGAAATTTCAAGAGTTACAAATATTGATTATTCAATTGAAACAGATGCACAGATTAGTTCAGACGGTACTAAAATGATTTATACCTCAGATGTCAGCGGTATTACTAATGTTTATGTTAGAGAGACTGACACATCAGGAAATCTTACAGACAGACCTATAACAAATTCATTATCACCTGTAGATCAGATTTCAGTTTCAAAAGACGGAAAGAAAATGTTATTTGTTTCTCAAAACAAAGGTGCTTATGATATATTCTCTATGGACAATCCGTTTGACAGAAAACTTGATATAACAGAAATTCCTCCAACAGAATTTGTTCAGGAAAGATTTGTAATGGAAGGATTGTTTGGTAAAAAAACAGAAGTAACAGCAATAGTAGATTCTATAAATAATAAATCTGATACATTGTTCTCGGTATTGGAATCAAATGATTCTGCAACAACTATTATAGATACAACTGTAATGGTATCTCAAAGCGATTCGAGCACACTTTATGGTCAGGATATTGAAATTAAATTTGAAAACAATACAGATACGGTTTCAAACAGAACAAAATATTTAGATTCAATGTATGCTGCAAATAAAAATTTCAAATTAGATGATAATTTAAATCCTGATGGTTCGTTCAGAATAAATAAATATAAAGTAAGGTTCACACCGGATTTAGTATATGGAAATGCAAATTATTCAAGTTTTTATGGAGTACAAGGTGTGGCACAGATATCATTAAGCGATATGCTCGGTAACCACAGGATAAATATTATCACTTCAATGGTGATAGATTTAAAAAACAGTGATTACGGTTTGGCATATTATTATCTGCCAAAAAGAATTGATTACGGAATGGAGATATTCCACACTGCCAGATTTGTTCTTTATAACAGAAGGGATGGAAACGGTGACCAGTNNTCGAAGTTTATTGGCAAGTTATCCTATCAACAGATTTAAACGAATAGACGGCGGATTATCTGTTTCAAATATTTCAAGAGAAAACCTTGATAACTCATTGGAACCAATTGAAAGAAAAACATTAATGCTTCCTTCTATAAGTTTTGTTCATGATAATACTCTTTTTAATTATAATACATATTCACCTGAAAAAGGTACCCGATATAATCTGTCGGTTTCGGGTTCTCCAAAATTTGGTGAATCAGGTTTAGGTTTTATAAATACACAATTAGATTACAGAACTTATTTTAAAATAGGAACGGATTACAGTTTTGCAATGCGTTTTGCAGGTGGAGCGAGCTATGGACCAAATCCGGTCAGGTATTATATTGGTGGTGTTCCGAATTGGATAAACAGAGAATTTCAAAACGATAATATACCTATTAGCAATATTGAAGAGTTCGCTTTCTCTTCCGCAGGATTGCCATTGAGAGGTTATAACTACGATGCAAAATCCGGTTCTAAATACGCTATGATGAATTTAGAGTTCAGATATCCAATATTCAGATATTTAATTCTCGGATTACTACCGATAGGTTTTAGAGATATTATGGGAGTAGCATTTATGGATATGGGAACTGCATGGAGAAATGATGAAGATTTGAAATTATTTGAAAAAAAGGATGGAAATTTTCAGACAAAAGATTTGTTAATTGGAACAGGAGTCGGAACCAGAGCAATATTTCTTAACTTCCCCATTAAGTTTGATGTAGCTTGGAGTACAAATCTAAAAAAATGGAGCAAACCAAAATATTATATTTCCTTAGGGTTTGATTTTTAATTATTAAAGAATAAATTTAAGTTTTAAATCAGATGGTCTAATATATATTTATTAGACCATTTTTTTATATTTTTATTGAATTACTCTCATTAAGAAAATTAATTGTAATTATTATTAAATATTACGATATTTGAAAAATAATATTCCGAATGAAAATAATTAAATTATCATTTCTTTTATTAATCATTTTATCAGAAACTGCCACAGCACAGCTAAGTATTGAAGATAGTTTAGCATATAAAAATAGAGAAAAAGAACTTCTTGATAGTCTTCTAAATGATAATAACAGTTTAGAATTAATGAAATCTCTTGCACTTCATTACAGAGAATACGGTGAATTGGAAAAATCAAATGAAATTTTTGAAAAATTAATCAAAACTCACAATTACTACAGGTCTTATTTCAGCATCGCTTATAATTATGCTATATTGGAAGAACAAGCAAAATCTTTTGATTATATACAAAACGGTTTAGATCTTGCTCCAACTGATTCTAATATGTTTTTTGGAGCTCTTTTTTATCATATATTGGATTCAAACTTGAAATCGTTAAAATTACTTGAGAAAATATTAAGTACTAATGATCAACATCAAGCAGCACTCAGTTTATATTGTGATTTGAAATTTTATATTGAGGATTCAACTGATTTTTTCACTTCTATACAGAAATTAGAAAAAATAGATAACAGTTATTCAGAAGTTTATAAACATTATGCCAGATATTATTATATAAGAGAAGAATATAATAAAGCATATGAAAACATTAATAAAGCAATTTTATTGCACAGTGAAGATGAATATTATTTTGTTTTAAGAGGATTGCTTCTATATTATTTAAAGAAGTATGAATTAGCAATTCAGGATTTTTTATTATTTTATGATACAGATGATTATATAATTCTGAAGAATCTATATTTGGGTAGAAGTTATGCAAAATTAGATAGTTTAGAAAATTCATTTCAATATTATATGGTTTTAGAACCAATTATGGATGATAGATTTGACTATTTAGATTTTTATCATTTAGGTGTATATTATTTCAATAAAGATGATTTTATTAAAGCTGGTTATTTTTATGAGAAGTCTATGAATTTAGATTCAAATCATAGTAATACTTTAAATGATATTGGATTATTATATTGGTACACGAAAAATGATGAGAAAGCTCAATATTACTTAAAAAAATCTTTACTACTTGATCCGGATGACATAATTGTTTTGCAAAATTATGCACTGTTTCTCGCATATAAAAAAGATATCAGTGGGACAATAGAAGTTTTAGACAGATTAATTCAAGTTGACCCGGATAATATTGATGTTTATGAAAAAGCGAAGCAAAAATTGAAAAACGAAGGTCTTATAGAATTTTGACCATTGTATTTTTAATTAATAAAAAAAGGGGCAATGAGCCCCTTTTTTTTTCAGTAAAAAAAGTTTTTTTATTCGATTGAAATATTTTTTAAGTCGCCATTTGATTTATAAGATATCACACCATTAACTTCTTTACCTTTTAAATCAAAAGAAGTGAATTCAACATTTATATCACCATTATCAACAAATACGTTCTTCGCTAAATTTTCATTTTGATAAACAATTTCTTTTTCCCAATTTAACTTACCTGATTTATCAAAACTTTTTACAAGTATAGAATTATTTTCAGTATTTTCAACTTTAAAATCTGTTACATCTGATGATACTGATAATTTACTAACTTCACCTGATACTGAATCTGAAGGGTTTAGTGAAAAAAAGATACCGTTTAAAACGATTACTGAAAGAGCTACCCAGATGATTACTTTTAGATTTTTCATTTTTTTATTTTCTTTTATTGTTTTTGATAAAATTTTGTTTAACAAATTGTTTATACAAAATTACAATAAATGAATGAGGTTTTACAAAGTAAACTTTTAAAGAATGTAAGTTTTAAAATTTAAATTATTGTGGTCTTGAGGAATGTAACTGCTTTATTTATAATGCAATTAGCAGTTTTATGGTGTAAGTTTAAATCTTGAGATTGTAAAGTTATCTTAAATGTAACTTTAATTTAATTGGGAATATTTATTAACTACTATATTTTTAAATCAGTTAACAAAATAAATTGTAACCTTAAAATCAATAAAAACTATATATGCTGATCGAATAAAATATCATTACCATCCGGATCTTTTAAAGTGAAACTTGCAGGACCAGTAGTATTTTCATCAGCTTCCGTTTCTAATTTTATATTATTGGATTTTAAATGTTTTTGAATTTCTCTGACATCTTCATATTTTTCCAATTTCATGGCATTTTCATCCCAACCAGGATTAAAAGTGATTATGTTTCCGGCAAACATTCCCTGGAATAAACCAATCAACGCATTGCCATTTTTCATAATTAAATAATTGAATTTTTCATCTCCACCAAAAACCTTAAATCCTAAAGTTTCATAAAATTTTTTAGATTCCTGTAAATTATTTACACTAAGACTAATTGAAAATGCACCTGTTTTCATTTTATAAAATTGGTTATTTAATTATTAAAAACTTTCAATGTTCCTGAAGTTCTGAAACGAGATAAAATCTTGAAATTGTCGCATCAAAATCTGACCCATCATTTTTCCTGAAATTATAGCTTCCTTCCATTGTTCCCCAAGGAGTATTCAAAGGACAATTACTCTCATATTCAAAATTTTCACTGGGCTGAATATATGGATTTTGTCCGACAACACCTAAACCTTCAACAATTTCTTCATCACCATCAGCATTAATGATAAGCCATTTTCTGGAAATCAATTTTACCGGTTCATCACTTTCATTAGTGATTACAATCCTATATTTGAAAAAAAACTGAAAATTTTCAGTATCGGAATATTCCGGTAAAAATTCAGGATATACCTGAATCCTTATGCCTTTAGTAATTGTATTTGAAGATGTTTCTGTCATTAAATATAATTTTTTATAAATAATTTATGCGATTGTCCAAGTGGTAGTTCCTTTTAAAATATCATCGAGATCACCTTTTCCTTTTTTAGCAGTTGCTGATTCAATTTGTGAATATAACTGAGACTCATAAGTAGGTCGTTCAATATCAAGGAAAACTCCAACAGGTGCCGGATAACCCGGTCTGTCTGCAAATGAACTTAACAGAAATGCAAGGTCTCTTGATTTTTCATCGTGAATCAATAAATCATTTATACTTGAATTTCCATCATTTAAATCTACAATAACGGGAGTGAATCCGTCAAGTTTAATTCCTTTATCTTTGTTTGCACCGAAAACTAATGGTTTACCATGTTCAAGATAAATTACATTATCAGGTCTTGTATCTTTTTCCGTATATAAGAAAAATGCACCATCATTAAATATATTACAATTCTGAAATATTTCCAAAAATGAAGTTCCTTTGTGTTCTGAAACTCTCTTAATCATATCTTGCAAATGTTTCGGGTCTCGATCCATAGACCTTGCGATAAATGTACCGTTAGCACCTAAGGCAAGTGAAACAGGATTTAGAGGATTATCAATAGTTCCGTACGGAGAAGATTTAGTGATTTTCCCAAGTTCAGATGTTGGTGAATATTGACCTTTTGTAAGACCGTAAATTCTGTTATTGAATAGTAAAAGATTAACGTCAAGATTTCTTCTTAATATATGCAAGAAATGGTTTCCGCCAATTGATAATAAATCACCATCACCGGCAACAATCCAAACAGATAAATCAGGATTTGCACATTTAACACCGGTGGCAACTGTGGTTGCTCTTCCGTGTATAGTATGAAATCCATACGTATTCATATAATAAGGGAATCTGCTGGAACAACCTATACCTGCCACGAATACAAGATTTTCTTTTTTGATACCCAAAGCCGGTAATGACCTTTGAACCTGTGCGAGAATGGAATAATCTCCACATCCCGGACACCACCTCACGTCCTGGTCAGATGCGAAGTCTTTTGCTGTATATGTTACAGCAGTATTGGTTTCCTGTTTGACTTCCATTAGTTTAGAATCTCCTCAATTTTACTTTCAATTTCTTTTGCTTTAAAAGGTAATCCTTGTATTTTGTTCAATGCGACTGTATCGGTTAAAAACTCTGCTCTTATAATTTTGTTTAATTGTCCTAAATTCATTTCAGGGATTAAAACCTTATTAAATTTTGCCAGAACATTTCCAAGATTTTTTGGAAAAGGATTTAAATATCTCAAGTGAGCGTAAGAAACTTTTTTTCCTTTTGCTCTGACATTTTCGCTTGCTGCAACGATTGCACCGTATGTACTTCCCCATCCAAGCACAAGAAGTTCACCTTCCTGATCACCATTCACTTCAATTTCAGGAATTGAATTTGCGATGTTGGCAATTTTTTGAGCCCGAAGCTTGACCATAGTTTCATGATTCTCAGGTTCATAATTTATATTACCGGTAATATTTTGTTTTTCAAGTCCGCCAATTCTGTGTTCTAAGCCCGCAGTTCCGGGTATTGCCCATGGTCTTGCGAGATTTTCATCTCTCAGATAAGGGAAAAATCCTTCTTTCTCTGTTCTGAAATTTATTTTTATATCAGGGAGTTCATTTGATGAAATTACTTTCCAGGGTTCTGAGCCATTGGCAAGATAACCATCAGAAAGGAACATTACAGGAGTCATATATTGTGTTGCAATTCTTACAGCTTCAAATATCATATTAAAACAATCAGAAGGAGAAGAAGGAGCAACAACCGCAACAGGACATTCACCGTTTCTTCCGTATAACGCCTGCAATAAATCTGCCTGTTCAGTTTTAGTAGGAAGCCCTGTGGAAGGTCCTCCTCTTTGAACATTAATAACTATCAACGGAAGTTCAGTCATCACTGCAAGCCCTATTGCTTCAGTTTTAAGAGCAACTCCCGGTCCGCTTGTAGATGTAACACCTAAAGAGCCGGCAAAAGAAGCACCTATGGCCGCTGTTACTGAGGCAATTTCATCTTCTGCCTGAAATGTCATTATTCCAAAATTTTTATACTTGGATAAGAAATGTAATATGTCAGAAGCCGGAGTAATCGGGTAAGTTGCCAGAAAAGTTTTCAATCCTGATTTTACTGATGCAGAAACAAGCCCAATAGCAAGTGCTTCATTTCCGCTAATTGACCGATATGTTCCGGAAGGTAATTTTGCAGGTCTGATGTTAAATCTGCCTGAAAAAATTTCAGAAGTTTCTCCGAAATGATATCCCGCTTTTAGAGCACGTTTATTCGCTTCAGCAATTACAGGGTCTTTTGAAAATTTTTCATCAATCCAGCTTATAGTTTTTTCCATACTTCTTTCATACAGCCAATACATTAAACCGAGTGCAAAAAAGTTTTTACATTTGACAGCCGCTTTTTGGCTAAGCTGAAGTTCTTTTAAAACTTCAAGAGTAGTTTTCGTTATGGGAATTTCAAGAACTTCATAATCATCAAGCGAGTTATCTTCAAGTGGATTCACATTATAACCGGCAAGTTGTAAATTTTTCAATTCAAAAGAATCTGAATTTACGATTACTACACCGCCTTTTTTCAGGTCTTTAATATTAACTTTTAATGCTGCAGGATTCATAGCAACAAGTATATCCAGTTCATCACCGGGAGTATAAACTTCAGAGCTTGAAAACTGAAGTTGAAAACCGGAAACACCGTAAGTAGTACCGACCGGTGCTCTTATTTCCGCAGGGAAATCAGGCAAAGTGCCAATATCATTTCCGAAAATTGCGGCAGTATCTGTAAATTGATTTCCTGTTAACTGCATCCCATCACCGGAATCACCGGCAAACCTGATAGTAACAGAAGGAATTTCTTTGGTTATTTTATTGTGGTTATTACCAACGAGAGTGGTATCATCGTTATTACTCATATAGAAATTAAAATAACATATTTTGAATTCAAAATAAGGTCATATAAAAGTATAAATGATTTACAGGGGGCAAAAAAAAATGCCTCATTAAAAAATGAGGCATTTTATAATATTTAAAAAAGAAAATTTTATTTATTCAGCAGTTTCAGCCGCAGTTGATTCAGTTTCAGAAGTTACTTCCTCAGAAACAGTTTCCTCTTCAGCACCTTCTTTTTTCACGTTCACTTTTACTTTAGCAATCACGTTAGAATGAAGTTTAACATCCGCCTCAAAAGTACCGAGAGATTTGATAGCTTCAGGTAAATGAATTTTTCTTTTATCGAGATTTGAATATCCTTTTTCAACAAGAGCATTATGAATATCCTGAGTAGTTACAGACCCGAAAAGTCTGTCTTCCTCGCCTGTTTTCACAATGATATCAATGCTTACACCAGAAAGGTCACCGGCAAGTTTTTTTGCTTCATCGAGTTGTTTTTCGAGTTTTCTGCCCTGTTGTTTTCTGATATCCTGAAAATGTTTTACGTTGGAATCGTTAGCTTCCCATGCAAAACCGTTTGGGATTAAAAAGTTTCTTGCGAAACCGTTTTTAACCTCTAAAATATCACCGGCATTGCCGAGATTATCGTAATCTTGTCTTAAAATGATTTTCATAAATTTTAACTTTTATATAATAAAACAATACTCCTTAAAAAAGGAGTATTGTGAAATGATTTTTTAATTATGATTTAATTAAATCAGAATCTTCAGGAGAAAGTAAAGAATCGAAACTGTCATCAGAGAAAACTGAAGGTTCATCACCTGCAGACTCACCTTTTTCACCTGATCTTTTGTTTAAGAATTGGATTCTTCTTGCTTTAATTTCTACTACTGTTCTGCTTTGCTGATCTTCAGTTTTGAAAGTTCTGCTTTGAAGTTCGCCATCAACCAGAACTGCATTACCTTTTTTGAGTTTGTCTCTGCAACTTTCAGCAAGTTTATTCCACGCAACGATACCTACGTAGCAAACATCTTCTTTCCATTCTTCGTTTTTATCTCTGAATCTTCTGTTGCTTGCAATGTGGAAATTTACAACCGGAGTACCGGTAGTTGTTTGTCTGAAAACAGGATCTTTAGTTAAGTTTCCTGCGATGATTACAGAATTTAGTTCGGGCATCTTAAATTCAGCCATTGTTTACCTCCAAATAAATGGTGTTTTTTGTTTTAGTTTAAAAAAATAGTTAATTCAAATATATCTTAAGTTGTTCAAATTTTTTCTTCGACTACAGAAACGGTATCAGAGGATTCAGACTGACTATTTTGGGAGGAAGCAACGGTTTTTTGAATGTTAGCGTCCTCATTATTATTTTCATTCTGTTCCAGAATCTTTGCATCGTTCTGTAATTTTTCTAAACGGATTGCACGTTTTTCGAAGTAATCTTCTCTTTCAGCAATTGTTTTACTATCAAGTGAAACAGTTAAATATCTCATAAGATTTTCATCAATTCTCATAATTCTGTCAAGTTCAGCAATGAAAGAAGCTGCAACTTTAAACTCAATACAGATATAATAACCGTTTTGTTTTTTTTGTATAGGATAAGCGAGTCTTTTTCTTCCGATACGTTCAATGTTAACAATTTCAGCATTATTTTTTGTTAGGAAATTAGAATACTTAGAAATTATTTCCTCAACGGTTGAGTCTTCAAAATTACCGTCAACAATAAGATAGGTTTCGTAATGTTTATTAGCCAATTTTTATAAATTTATATAGGTTACTTTTTACAAAGCAAATAAGTTACTAATATTGCAATTCATTTTCAAGGGAATAAGTGGGATGTTTTTTATACGAGAAGTGGATAACCTTTCCGGATTATTTATTTCTGTTCAGAATACTTATTATTAAATTTTTCACGGTTGGCATTTCTTCCGGTTTACTTGTTGCAACGAATAAAGTAATCGAGGCGAGTGCTTCATTGCTGATAATGGTCTCTCTGCTTTTCAGATATAGCATTCCATTTTTCTCCAGAAAATAAAGAAAACAAGCTGCTGCTATGCGTTTATTGCCATCTACAAACGAATGGTTTTTTACAATTAGATATAAAAGTGTAGCTGCTTTTTCTTCTATACTTTTGTATAAGTCTTTACTGTTAAATCTCTGAGCTATCTGATTTACTGAACTTTCAAAACTCTTATCTTTTGGTTTTGCAAATACATCTGATTCAAAACTTGATTTCATTTTTGTAATTACATCCAAATATTCGTTAACTTTTGGATAAACAGTTTGCCGAATGGTTTTGCCTTTTAAGTCTAATTGCTCATGATCATAATCGTCAAGCAATTCAAGCCCTTTGGCAAATACCTGCAACATCTTACTCTCTTCAGCGGTGGCTTGTTGTGTGATGGCACGGTTTAAGATTTTTATGCCTGTTTTTAGGTATTCTACCTGTTGTTGTTTTTCTGCTAAACGCTTTTCATTAATAGCGTAACCCTCTACCAAATATTCTTTAAGACGCTGAGTAGCCCATTGTCGAAATTGTGTTCCTCGTTTGGAATTAACCCGATAACCAACTGATAGGATGGCATCGAGATTGTAGAATTCAATTGTTCTTGTAACCTTTCTTCCAGCCTCAGTTTGAACTGTTGCATTTTTTGCAACAGTTGAAAATCTATCTAATTCCGCAGTTTTGTAAATATTGTTTAAATGCCTTGAGATAACTGATTTATCCCGACCAAATAATTCAGAAATTTGATTTAGCGAAAGCCAAAATGTTTCACCTTCAAACTGAACCTTAATCTCAGTTTTATTTTCTGGATTTTGATATATTAATATTTCACTCATATTTAAAATCTAATTTCTATTTAAAAAAACAAAATTATTTCAAGATTTACTACACTTGCATATGTATTCCGGCAATAAAAATCATTTTATTGATTTTTAATTTCAAGGGTATAAACTGGAGGGATTTTAATTATATATTAGTTTTTAAAACACCAATTTATAAGTAAAAGAAAATAATTCTAAATTAAAAAATTACTCAAGAAATTAAAAAATCTTTAACCTCATTTTAGAAATGTCTCCAAATGTAAATTAAACATAAACTAAATTTAATTTGATTGTTAATTGTATATATTTGTATTAATTTTAATAAATTAAATATAAAACTATGAGAAAAAATCAAATTATTTTTCTTTTAGTATCCCCAATCTTTTTTATTTTTATTTTTATTCCATTCTTTAATCTCGCTTATTCACAATCAACATGGCAGTTGCAATATTCAACTCAAACAAATGGTTCAACCCGGGAATTTAAATTTTTTAATGATCAGACGGGTTATTTAGTTGGACATGGTGACTTAATTATTTATACCACTACCGGTGGAAATAATTGGATTAAAAGAACTGATTTAACCGGCACATTTGAAAAAATTATTTATATCAACGACAGTACCGGTATATTAGTCGGAAGAAATGAGCTTTACAAAACTACAAATACCGGTGAATCATGGTCTTTAATTTATGGTCCGGGAGTTGAAGACAGATATTTTATGGATATGCAAGTAATAAATGAGACTGAATATTTATTGTTTGGAAAAAAATATATACGAAAAACTACTGATGGAGGTTTAACTTGGGAAATAATTTATACCGGTCCTTTCATTCCAAATTATGAATATATTTTATTTACATCTGTTAATTTTATCAACTCAAATGAAGGGTTTGTTACGTTTACTAATATGTCCGAAGGAACAAATCTATTTTTAAAAAGCGGACTTTATAAAACTACAGATGGTGGTGCGACTTATAATTTATATTACGAAATTAATACACATTCAAGCTACAGTTCAGATTTGAAAATTTTTCAAAACGGAATCGGATATTTTAATTCACGTTTATCCATAGTAAAAACGACAGATTATGGGAATAGTTGGAAAAATATTTTTTTCAACTCACAAGCACTTAGTAAACTTCATTTTATAACAAGCGAAATCGGATGGGTAAAGTTATACTATGACAGAATGGTATATAAAACAACAAATTCAGGGAATTTTTGGCAATTTATTGGAAATATAAATAATCAGAACATTGAGAATTTAGAATTTATTAATTCTCTGACCGGTTGGATTGTTACAAAAGATTATTCAATTAATCAGATTTATATTTACAAAACTAATGACGGAGGTATCCTGAATGTATCAAATACAAATTCTTTGATACCGGAAAAATTTTATTTAAAACAAAATTATCCAAATCCTTTTAATCCTGAGACGAATATTGAATTTGGAATAAAAAATTATTCAGAAGTAAACTTAACTGTTTATGATATTTCAGGAATAGAAATTTTAAAGAAAAATTTCGGCAATATGCAACCCGGGAATTATAATTACAAATTTAATGGATTAAATCTGCCAAGTGGAATTTATTTTTATAAATTGAATTCAGGGAACTATTCTTTTACAAATAAAATGACTTTATTGAAATAAATTTTATTTGATTTATTAGAATGGATATTCTTTAATTGCTAAAAATTAAAAGGATATCCATTTTTAAATTTGAATATTATTTTTACAACAAAGTATAATTAATATTGTTTTTCCTTGTAATTTTAAGAAGGTCTTTGATTAATATTAATGCGAGGATTTTATTTTTGTGCGGAAAGAGGGATTCGAACCCTCACACCAAACGGCGCCACCCCCTCAAGATGGTGCGTCTACCAATTTCGCCACCCGGGCATTGTGGGCTGCAAAAGTAGTAAATTTAACTTCTCTAATTTTGTTTCCATCTATTAATCTAATTCTCTTTAACTCTGAAATGCCTTCTCTTTAGCACTGCAATGCCTTCACCTGCACATAAAATGTGTTCTTTATCTTTGCACTAATGTTTAATAACTTTCATCATTCACTCAAGTCGCTTACAGAGCCATTGTGGATTGCTGGTCCGTGCAGTGCCGAAGACGAGCAGCAGCTGACTGAATTGGCCATCAGGCTTAAAATTAGCGGTGCACATATTTTGCGTGCAGGTGCATGGAAACCTCGCACCCGACCCGGTGCCTTCGAAGGCTTTGGCGCTCCTGCTCTAAAATGGATCAGGGCAGCTGGTGATGCTTCAGGACTTCCCGTTATTACCGAAGTGGCAAGTGCAAAACATGTAGAGCAGGCTCTTGCTTCCGGTATTGATATGTTGTGGATTGGCGCACGTACAACAGTAAATCCATTCCTCATTCAGGAAATTGCTGATGAATTAAAAGGTGTAGATATTCCGGTATTTGTAAAAAATCCCGTCAACCCCGATGTCAAATTATGGATGGGCGCCATCGAACGTTTTATGCAAAATGGAATCAGTAGAATTGCTTCTGTTCATCGTGGTTTTTCAAGTTTCGAAAACAGTACATATAGAAATAAACCCAATTGGGAATTAGCCATTGAACTCAGACGCTTACTGCCCAATGTGCCCATCATTTGCGATCCAAGTCATATTAGTGGCGATGCCAAAATGGTGCCAACACTCACACAAATTGCATTCGATTTGCAATATGATGGAGTTATGGTTGAAGTACATTTAAATCCGGCAAAAGCATTGAGTGATGCAATGCAGCAAATAACACCCGAAGATTTTAGTCATTTAAGAAAACAAACTATTGTAAGGCAGCCAACAGCTAAAGACCCTGTTGAACTAAGTAAGCTGCACGATTTGCGCGATCTGATTGATGAATTGGATAATGAAATCATTGAAAAGATAGCAGGTAGAATGGAAGTTGTACGTAAAATCGGCCAATATAAAGATCAGAATAATATGGCTATTTTGCAGTTAGATCGTTTTAAAGAAATTCTAAGAACAAGAACCGAAACAGGTTTACACAATCAACTGACACCGGATTTTATTTTGAGATTGTATAGCCTTATACATGAAGAATCAATTTTGCAACAGGATAAACAGATGACAAAACCTGAACTTAGAGCCTCATCGAAAACTGAAAAACATTAATGTCGTGATTGGTTTTGCCGATAGTAGTTACATCCTGTCAGGTATTAGAAAACAGGAGCTAATTGATTTTTTACACGATTGTAATAATCAAAAGCGAAATATATTTGTGCTATGCGACACCAATACAATAGAGTATTGTTTGCCTTTGTTTCAGACATTGTTCCCACAAACAAAATCAGCCTCTGTATATTGCATACAGTCAGGCGAAGCGTATAAAACAATTGAAACGGCAACGGCATTCTGGAAGTTCCTCCTGCAGCAACAGGCAGATAAGCACACTGTGATTGTTAATCTGGGCGGAGGTGTAATTACAGATTTAGGAGGGTTTGCAGCCTCCTTATTTAAAAGAGGAGTTGACTTTATTCATGTCCCCACAACCTTGCTGGCTATGGTTGATGCAGCTATAGGAGGTAAGAATGGGGTAAATATTGATGGCTTTAAAAATCAAAGCGGGAGTATTGTTATACCAAGATATGTTTATATAGACACAGAATTTTTAAAGTCACTTCCGCATGTTGAAAAAGTTAACGGCTATGCAGAGATGATTAAACATGCTCTTGTTGCTGATAAACTATTTTATAAATCACTTTCTGAACAGCGCAATTTTGAAGCGTTGCAAATTATTGAAAAAGCTATTGCAATAAAACAAAGTATTGTTGCATCAGATCCTTATGAAATAAATGAACGCAAGTTGCTCAACTTTGGTCACACTATTGCTCATGCATTGGAATCTATGTATCATTTGCAACGGCAAAATATTTCGCATGGTAAGGCAGTTGCTGTTGGAATTATTGTTGAATCCTATCTCTCCTGCAAAATGGGTTTTATTTCAGAAGCAGCGTTAAATGAAATCACCGGTTTTGTTCAATCATTGTTTAAGTTTGATGATAAGGATTTTAATGTAGAAAAACTGTTGCCGTTTATGATGGCAGATAAAAAAAACAAGCAGGGCCAATTACGTTTCACATTACTTGAATCAATTGGTAAAGGTGTGGTTGACATTCCTGTTCCGATAGCAATGATTGAAGATGCTTTTCATTGGTTTTCTAAGCAAAATCCTGGTTATGGCATATAGAATTACAAAGCCTGATAGAAGTGTTGAAGGAGTAGTTGCTGTTCCTGTTTCCAAAAGCGAGGCGGGTCGGATTGCCATCATCAATGCGCTTAGAGGAGTTGCGCAGAATAATGATTGCCTTGCAACTGATACAGTCAAGCTGCAGGAATTACTTTTTTCAGAAGAGCATACGTTAGATGCGCAAGATGGTGGAACCACAGCACGGTTTCTGATGGCTTACTGTGTTGTCAGGAACAGAGCGGCTGTAATTACCGGAAGCCCACGACTTCGTCAACGCCCAATGAGTTGTTCTGTTGATTTGCTCAGAGTGATGGGAGCAGAGATTTCTTATTTAGAGGAAGAAGGATTTCTGCCTGTCAGCGTTCAGGCTGCAAAACTGAAAGTGCCTGATGTAGTTCAAACATCAGCAGAGAAAACTTCACAGCATATTAGTGCTTTGATGATGATTGCTCCTTTATTTGGTAAAGATTTTGCAATTGAACTGACCGATATTTTAAGCTCATTACCTTATATTGAACTTACTGCTGATTTGATGCATCGCGTAGGCGTAAATGTGCAGATGAACGCAAATCGTATTCAGATAAATGGAAGTTACAACAACAACATACTTTCTGCCGGTGGCGACTGGAGTGCTGCCTCATATTTTTTTGAAACAGCTGCATTGGCTGATATGGCTGATATAACCATTGAAAATCTAAATAGTCTGAGTAAGCAAGGTGATAAAGTAATTGCCCAAATGGTTAAGTCATTTGGTGTGGATACCATTGTTGAGAAGGATAAGATTATTCTGAAAAAACAAAAGAATATTATTCCTGATTATTTTACACATAGTTTTCTTCACTATCCCGACATAGCTTTAAGTATGGCAGCTGTTTGTGGTGGATGCGATTGTAAAGCAGATTTGCTTCATCTACATAATTTAATAATTAAAGAATCTGATCGCGTTTCTGCCTTTCAGCGTGAAGCATATAAGCTCAACATCAAAACTGATTTTTGTGGAGGATCAAAATTAAAAATTCTTGAAGAGTCAAACTTAAAACCTTCCAAACGCATTTTAAAAACCTACAACGATCATCGTTTGATAATGGCATTTGCACCTTTAGCATTAAAGACAGGAGAGCTATTTCTTGACGATATTTCAAATGTCTCAAAATCGTTTCCCGATTATTTTGAGCAGATGAAATCTTTAGGATTTANNCCACTGTGATGAGGTGCTTCACCATTAGCATCAACATTTCTGTTGGCAACATAAACAACACCTTTATCATCATTAACAGCAACACCATGTGGTTGTGTACCTGTATGTATTTTTTTGATTAAGGTTAAATTATTGTAATCTATCACAGCAACAGAACCACGTTTTCCATTGATAATATCCTCAGTACATGTAACAAATAAATAGGGTTTAATGAGTGATAAAGAAAACTCCTGAGGCAATGTGCCTACTGGAATATTTGCAAGCAATGCATGAGTGTTGGCATCAAAAACGCGCACTTCATTAGTAGCATCGCAACTGATAAAATATTTTGAATAATCAGGAGAGAAAATTATTTCATGCCCGTTAAGTCCACCACCGTATGAAAATGTCTGAATATTACTGAGCCATTGCGGAAAATCTGATGGGCTTCCAATCGTATCCACAACGTAATATGTGCTTCCATTTTGATTGGTGATATAAAGCTTATCGCCAGTACTGTTAAATGCCATACCGTGTGGGTATGCTAAATTTATGATGGGTAAGGAAGTGAATGATGTCATTGGAAAGTTTTCAAGATTCAACACAGCAATTCTGCCTGATGCACTCCAGTCAACACTATAAGCACGTTTGCTGTCAGGTGAAATAACCAAGGTTCCCCATTGTCCCGGCATGCCATTACTGAAATCAACCTGATCAACAAAACTGTCGTCAGAAGTTCTGTAGCGTTGTATGATGCCTGAGCTAAAAAAAGCAATCAGAAAATATTTTTCATCTGGTGTAAGTCTAATCATGTGTGGTGCTTCAGTGAAGCCTGCAATATTTCCTACATCAAACCATTTCATCAATAATCCTGATGCTTCATCAAGAACTGCAACCTGATCACAGGCCTGATTGGAGATGTAAACTTTTTTTCTGTTGTCGTCTTGCGGAAAAATATCCTGACCACAGGCATTCTTTGCACCATTGATAATCCAGTTTTTGATAGTAGAGACTTCACTGTGTGAGAGAGCAGTTTCATTGTATGGCATCTTTGGTTCGTTTCCTGTAAATCCTAAGTCGGAATAAATATTGCAGAATGAAAATAATGTACTGTAATCGGCATTGCCCGGAATCACCACTGCACCTGCATCATTACCTTTTATCATTGAAGCCCAGTTGGTCAGATTAAGTCCACTTGAAGCAGAATAGGAAAGTGTATTATGGCATCCTGCTGTTGCGCATTTGTTGCTGATGATAGCAGAAATTTCAGGTGGATATTGCGAACAACTGTCTGTTGGCGGAGCCACTTCATCCATTTTATCCCATGTGCATGATGTCAAAAACAGCGTAAATGCCCAAAGCGTTGTAAATAAAAAATATCTCTTAGTCATGACGGATGATTATTTTTTTTGTAATATTATTAGATTGCGCAGTTAATATAATCAGGTAAATACCATTGGCTAAACCTTCTGTATTTAATAATGTTTTACGCGAAAAAGTGTTCTGTGAATGAATAATTCTTCCTGATAAATCGGTCAGTGTAATTAGTTTTTTCATGCCATCGGCATCATCTGTGTCAATTATCAAATATGAGTTGGCAGGGTTAGGATAAATATTAACCTGATTATCTGACAATATATTATTGATGGAAAGTGGACATCCCGGTAATGAATTTGAATAAAATGATAGTCCACCTGCCTGATTGCCTACAATAATTTCAGGAGAGCCATCATTATTCAGGTCGGCCATTGCAGGTGCAGCACGTGGTGGCTCATGAATTAAGTATGCATTATTACTTATCAGATGAAAAGTACTCCCTGCTGTTGTGCTTATGCTATCGTATAAAAACAAATCTCCACTTTCTGATCCTACCAGTAACTTTAAAGAGCCATTGTCAGAAAATAAGTGGGGTATGCTGTAGCCATAAAATGTTTGTGCTGTGTTTGTCACATTGATGTTGCCGAATGTAGGCGTTATGAGCGAAAATATAGGTGCTGTAACGGTTCCAGTATTCTGGAAGTATGATATTTTTCCGAATAATTCACCGGAAATTAAATCCAAAAGTCCATCATTATTGATGTCATAAAGCTGAGGTGTGCTATTACTGCCCACATCTAAGTTTTGAAAATTAAATCCACCCGATGTCAGTGTGTATTGAGGAATGTTTCCCACGCCAGCAGTGTTGGTGTAGTAATGAAAAGTGCCATCTTCATTGCCAAGTAATAAATCAGCATCACCATCGCCATCAAGGTCGCCAAAGGCAGGATAGATGTTTTTGTAATTGTATTGTTGAAAGGAGCCAAAGTTGCTTGATACCAGTGTAAATTCAGGACATGGCCCGGTACTGGTATTTTTATACCAGGACAATGCAGCTTCATAGTGTGCAGGTCCACTTTGTGTAATAAAATAACCCTTGTTACCAATAACAATATCTGTTTTACCATCAGCATCAACATCAAAAAATACAGGCATTGAAGCAGTGCCAACATCAATCATTTCATCGGTAAGAAACTTGTTTTTTACATATTGAAAATCCGGAGCGGTATTGCTGCCGGCATTGTGATAGTACCAGTTGTTATTCAGGTTCTCTGCTTGCGACTCTGTACATGACGAAACAATCATATCCGTTATACCATCATTATCTGCATCCAACAAATAGGCACTCGGAAATGTTACATAATTTACCGGACCACCGTTTGTTGGAAATGATGTGTCCTGCCAGTCAATACTGTCTGTGCCGTTATTGGTTGCGCCATTATGCAGATAAAGTAAATTGTCACCTAATAAATCTCCATTCAATAAATCAGCATCGCCATCGCCATCATCATCAAATGCAATCATACATGTTCCGGAATGGCGATTGGATAAAACATCTGCATTGCCATTTGTTAAAGGAATTCTTGGCATACCAAGGATAGCACTGTTGGCATTACTACTCAATGACATGTGCCCCCACTTTGAATTAACTTCAGACAAAACTAGTGTATCTGTTCTGTTGAATAATTCTTTTGCCATGTTTTCATGATACTCAATAAAGTTTGCAGAAATCTGAAATGTCAAAACATCAAGGTCGCCATCGTTATTGATGTCGAACAATACAGGTTGATTTACCGGTGCTACGTAAAGACTTGTTGTAAAGCAATTGCCTCCGGCATTCAGATAACAAGTTTGTAATCCTTGATATTCTAAGCTAAATGTCAATACTCCTGTAACATTAGAGTCGTTGTGGTACACATCAAATCCGGAAACCGAACGGTTGTATGTAAAAATATCTTCGCGGCCATCACCATCATAATCAACAACCAGACAAAAGTTTGTCATGTTTTGTGGAAAAAGTTTTTCATAAAAAGGATCATAACGATAGTCAGTATTTCCTGCACTGCCATGATTAATAAAAGTTCTTATTTTAAAAACTCCGGGATAGGTTGACTCCGATTGTTTCTCAAAAGCAAACAAATCTTTTTTACCATCATTGTTCATGTCAATAGCCTGAAACATGGCAGAGTTAAAACCTCCGGCCCATGCATTTCGCAGTGGCTGACCATTTTTAATAACCACAGGTGATGTGTATTTATTATATGTCTGCGATGTTGATGTTTGATGAACAATCAGTAATGAAAACAGAAAAAAAGAAAAAAATTTCATATTAAAACTTAACAACCTTATGTGAACTGAAATGATTGCTCTCAGTTACCTGAAGAATATAAATACCTTTTGTTAATCCTTGAAGACTTATGTTATTAATGTAACTTTGAAAAGAGCCTTCTAGTACTACCTTGCCTGAAATGTCGGATAATTGATATTTGCCGTTATGTGCATTGTTTTTATTCATCTCAAAAACAAGATAATTTTTTGCAGGATTCGGATAGACTGTAATTTCTTTTTCAGGATGTATATTTTCTGCTATACCTACGGGAAGGTTTTTTGAATAAATGGATAGGCCACCGGCATAGCATCCTGTTATAACTTCATCCATGCCATCACCGTTTAGGTCGGCCATGTCGAATGAAGTCTGATAAGGTTCAAATACTGAAAACATGCCGGTTGAAACCTGATTAAATGTGCCGCCAAGATTCCCGTCAATGTTATCGTATTTCTGAATGTACCCGTTTTCATTTGAAACCAAAAGTTTCGACACACCATTTTCTTTATAAAAATGCGGATAGCTGAATCCGTAAAACGATTGCGCATTTCCAACAAACACATTGCCTAATTTATTGGTTACATAAGTAAACACCGGATTGGTTGCAGACCCTGTATTCTGATAATAATAAATGTAACCGTAACGTTCACCAATGATAAGATCTAAAAGTCCATCATTATTTATATCAGCTAAAAAAGGAAAGCTGTTTGTGCCTACATCAATATTTTGAAAGTTAAAACCATTAGGTGCAAGTGTGAAAGTTGCAGGTGTTGTACCGTTATTAAGATAGTAATGTAAAATGCCATCTTTATCTCCTAAAATCATATCATCATGACCGTCACCGTTAAGGTCACCAAAAGTGGCATTCAACCCGGTTCTGCCTAATGAACGCAGGTTATTAAAATCATCCGTCACAAATTCAAATTCAGGTAGTGGACCTGTTGTGATATTATGATAATATGATAATGCAGATTCGTAATGTCCACTTGCAGAATCTGGAGTAAAGTAACCGTAGTTGCCAATTATCAAATCTTTTTTTCCGTCATTGTCCACATCAAAAAAACGAACGTATGCCCCTGAACCTACATCAATCATTTCATCAGTAAGAAATCGTTTTTTTATAAATTGAAACTGATTGTTGGTGTTTGAGCCAACATTTTTATAGAACCAGGAATTTTGATAATCTTCTGTCAGATACTCTGTACAACTTGAAACAATTAAATCTTTCGCACCATCATTATCGGCATCAAAATAAAATGGCGCAGGAAATGTTTTATAAATTACAGGAACATTATACGATGGAAAAAGTGTGTCCTGTAAGTGAATGGAATCACTCACTCCCGGAATACCACTGTTCTCAAGATAAAGCAAGTTGTTGCCAAGAATATCGCCATTAATCAAATCAAGATCACCATCACCATCCTGATCATATCCTATCATGCAGGAACCATTGTGACGAGGTGTTTTTATCATCGAATCGGGTAGTGGTGGTGGTGCCAGAAAAAAACAATTATTAAAATCGAGAATTGCAGTGTTGGAAACAGCACTTAAGCCTACTTGTGCATAACACTGTCGCACCTGACGATACACTAAAGTGTCACAACGGTTATAAAGTTCCTTGGCATAATTTTCATGATACTCTATAGTGCCGCCAAGTAAGGTGAATGTTAAAACATCCAAATCGCCATCACCGTTTACATCATGCAAAACAGGAAGGTTTACGTTGCTCACATAAAGGTTTGCATAGGCACTTCCTAAAAATAAACTATGAATAAGAGGATAAGTTAAGCTGAAAGAAAGATTGTTGCCCGGTGTGATATCGTTATGGTAAACTTCCATACCTCCTGAGTAGGAGTAAGTAAAAATATCCTCATTGCCGTCACAATCATAGTCAACCAATATTACCCAATCATGTAGGTTTTGTGGGAAAAAACGCTCGTAAAATGGAGTATAAATATAATCAACTTGTCCTGCAGTTCCCTGATTGATAAAAGTTCTGATTTTATAGGAGCCCGGATAAGCTGCACCAAATTGTTTATCGAACATAAACAAATCCTTTATGCCATCATTGTTTAAGTCAATAGTGCTGTAAAGAGGAGAGTTAATTCCACCTGACCAGGGGTTTTTTAATGCCTGATTATTTACAAATACCTTTGGCGAAGTGTACTTGCTGTAGTTCTGTGCAAAGACGCTATTGACAGTAATAAACACGGTAAGGCAAAGCATGGCATGTCGTAAAACATGGCTGATGATGTTGATTTTCATTTTCTGATATTGAGTCATGACCCTGATAAGGACATTCAAAAGTAGAAAAAAATTGCCGTCATAATCAGAATATTCATGAATTATTACAACTTTTGCATGAACAAAAAGAATTAAACATGCCATCATTTGATATCGTCAATGAAATAGACATTCAGAAATTAGACAATGCCATTAATGTGGCGAAGAAGGAAATTGTTAACCGCTACGATTTTCACGGTTCTAAAACAGAAATTGATTTAGACAAGAAAGAAATGCAGTTAAAAATCATTACCGAAGATCAGATGCGCATGGATGCCATTCGCGACATCATCATCAGCCGAAGTATGAAGCAGGGTGTTGACCCCAAGTGTTTCGATTTTGGCAAAGAACAGTATGCCTCCGGTAATATGGTTCGCAAGGATGTGAAAATTAAAAAAGGAATTGACAAGGAAACTGCCAAAACCATTGTGAAGTTTATTAAAGAAACAGGAATGAAGGTGCAGGCGTCAATCATGGATGAACAGGTGCGCGTTACAGGTAAAAAAATTGATGACTTGCAACAGGTTATTGCCGAAGTAAAAAACAAGCCTGTAGAGTTGCCGTTACAATATGTCAACTTCAGGTCGTGATGCAGTTGTTGAATGTAATAGGTTGAAAAAGCTTATTCTTAAAATTCAAATCAAATAATTATGAAAAAGGTAACAGGTATTGGAGGTATTTTTTTTAAATGTAAAGACCCCAAAAAAATGCGGGAATGGTACCAACAGAATCTTGGATTAAAAACCAATCCTTACGGAGCAGTTTTCGAATGATATCAGGGAGCAGATAACTCTAAGAAAGGTTTTACAACATGGAGCCCGTTTGATGATAAAACTAAATATTTTGAACCTTCATCAAAGGAATTTATGATTAACTACAGAGTGGAAAACATAGAAGCATTAGTTGCAGAATTGCGCAGCGTTGGTGTAACTATTGTTGATGAAATAGAAACCTACGATTATGGTAAATTTGTTCATATACTCGATCCGGAAGGAAATAAAATTGAACTATGGGAGCCGAATGATACAGAGTATGAAAAGTTGGGTGAGCAGATGAAAAGTGAAACTACCAAGTGATGGTGCAATTAAACTCTGTACTGATTTAATAAATATAAATTTAGTGGGTAAGTTGTTTTTATGTTTTCTGCCAAAAAGATAAAGATAGGCAATGTTAATCTTTATACTGTATGAGAAAAGTCACCTAAAATATTTTTCAAAAGCGGAGATTGTTGACTAACTTTGAAAATATAATTATCCAGAATCAAATGACTGTTTTAAGAATTAAATTGCTGCTGTTTTCTGGCATAATAATTTTATTATCCCTCACATTGCAAAAATCATGGGCACAGCAAACGCAGTGGGCTGTTCAACTTGGTGCTCAAGATGTAAATGCCATGTGTGGCGATTCTCACCAAAATATTTATGCAACAGGTTCATTTATTGGTAATGTTGATTTTGATCCCGGCCCCGGGTATGTTTATTTGCCTTTCAACCCAGGTGGAAATAATACTTACATTACTAAAATGGATAGTCTGGGTAATCTTATTTGGGCTAAAAGTATTGTAGGCAGTGATGTAATATCTTGGGGTGTGGCAACAGATAGTACACAGAGTGTTTATATCGCAGGGCTGTTTTATTCCTCAGCAGATTTTAATCCGGACACACTTATAAATTATACACTCACTGCAACAAATGCTTCTTCGGGTAACCCTGATATATTTGTCCTTAAGTTAGATTCTTTAGGTAACTTTATATGGGCGTTCAAAATTGGAACAGGAGGGTTCGAGTCAGCAGGAAATCTGGTCGTTGATCAGTCTGGAAATATTTATATCACCGGACGTTATGATAATACATGTGATTTTGATCCTGGTTCGGGTGTGGCAAATCTTTCAACAAGCACCCCGGAAAGTGTGTATATTGCAAAGTATGATAGTGCAGGGCAGTATGTTTGGGTGCAAGCCGCTCAACTGAGTTATTATGGTGAGTATGAACGTATGGCAGCCGGTTATGATCATAATGGTAATATCTATATTGCTAACTACGGTGAAATTGCAAAGGTTGACACAGCAGGAAATTTTGTTTTTAAGAAATCATTCAACAATAATCCGGTAAGTACTCAGGGCTATTGTAATGTTACATCATTATCATGTGATTATTTAGGTAATGTGTTTGTATGTGGTTACTTCAATGACACAATAGATTTTGACACCGATAGTACAACGGCTTTTTATGTAAATGCAGTTGGTGCTTACAATACATTTGTTTGCCATTTGAATAGTAGCGTGGAGTTGGTTTGGGTTAGACAATTTACTCAAAACAGCACTAATTTATCGGTGGCAGCAAATCATGCTCATGCTATATTGGTAAAAGATACTTTGGTATATGTTGGAGGAGTGTTTACTGATACAATGGATGTTAATATGCCAGCAGGAGTGAACATGTTATATGAAGTGGCTGCTACTCCGCAAGATGATTATTATGATGCCTATGTTGTAGCGCTCACCAATACAGGAAATTACGCATGGGGTGAAAGTTTTGGTGGAAATTTACTTGACAGGTCAACGACATTATGTGCTTCAGACGATGCTGTTTATGTAGCAGGGCAATTTAGTGATACAGCTGATTTTAATAATTCTCCTTTAGTTCAGACGTTAATGTTTAACGGGGTTGGGAATTTTAATGTGTTTGTTTTGAAGTTTAATGCTCCTGCTATTACAACGATCAAAGAAATTAAAAGTGAGGAGTTACAATATTTTGTATATCCTGTACCTGTAAAAAAAGTGCTGTATTTCAGTGAAAATATTTTAAAAAACTTTTATACCTTTAGTGTAAAAGATATTGCCGGACGTGAAATTATACATAGCAAATTAATGTCCGGCAAACTAAATGTAGATGCGCTTTCTAATGGGGTTTATATCATTGAGTTTTTTAAAAGTAATAATGAAAACTTCAAAGCGAAATTTATTAAAGAATAGAATATTCTTTAATCCCTGCTGAGTTGCAATTCGTGGTTATGTGAAAATACTGATTTTATAATCAGGTATATTAAATCCCAAAGCCTTTTGTAGTTAGATTATTAATCTGTTTGTATTCAAATCCGGAAGAACAACTTTGCAAGTACAAAATACGCTCTCACTCAAAAAAATCATTCTTTACTAACATCCTGTACACCCAGCAGGTCTTTGATTTTATTCATTTCATTTTGAATGCGTGCAACAGTGTTAGATAGTTTTGGATTTTGTAATCCCGTATCAGGCATTTCATTGCTGATATAGTTTACAAATCGCCACACTTCTTTTACCTCATTAATTTTTACCTCATAAGGTTTATAGGCAGGATTCAGTGATTTAAGCAATAATTTTTTATTGCTGCTGATGTGATTATAAACTACTTTAAACACAATGCCATCATCGTGTGTGAGTATGATGTAGGCATTGCCATCTTTTATCTCCATCCAGTTTTCTACAAACTCTGCCGTAACAAACGATTTGTCCGGTATGGGCAGCATGCTGTCGCCACTGATCTGAAAGGTGCGGTATTTTCTGTCGTGCGAAAGGAAGGGCAGTTGAAATGTAGGAAGATTGCGTATAAACTCCGGGTCGTTGTAGCCTGCAGTGTATCCGGCTTTTGCTTTCACAGGCACCAACTCAATATTTTCGCGGTTTCTGCTGTCAACCGTTGTGGCAAGAACCCTAAGCTTTGTGCCACGCACATAGGAGTCATAGCCCAACTCCAGTTCGCGCAGTTGTAAGTCGCTGAGTTTACTCATGTCAACACGCAGCAAGGTGTCTATAGAAATTTTAAAATAATTAGAAAAGTTTATCAATGCCTCAACTGTTGGATTGGCAATAGCGCCATTCTCATAACTGTTTAATGTAGAGCGCGAAAATCCTAAGGCAAGTGATGCTACTTCCTGTGTACGCTTTTTGCGTTTGCGAAGTAGCTTTATGTTGGTGCAGAAATACATGTTATGTGGTTTAATGAATTTCCTACAAATTTAATATACAGGCTATATAATAACCAAATGAATGATTGTAATAATGTCAAAAAAATATCTAAGCCCATCATTTACAGAATGCTATTTTTACACGCTCATAATTGTGCAATGAACAAAAAGCGAATAGCCATATTAGCATCAGGGTCGGGCACCAATGCCGAAAATATTGCTGCTTATTTTAAGAATAATGAATATGCAGAAGTGGCAGTAATTCTTACCAATGTGGCAACGGCAGGTGTGATAGCACGCGCACAGAAGTTAAATATTCCTTATTTTTTTATGGATAAAAAAACTATCAGTGATGGTCGTCTGATGCTTGATTTGATAAAGCAACATAACATTGATTTGGTTGTGCTGGCCGGCTACCTCAAATTGATGCCTGCCGAAGTTGTTTCAGCTTTTCAGCATCGCATGATAAATATTCATCCTGCACTACTTCCACTTTTCGGAGGCAAAGGCATGTATGGCCACAACGTTCATGAAGCAGTGTTGCAGGCAGGTGTTAAAGAAACAGGCATCACCATTCACTACGTAAACAGCCGCTTTGACGAGGGAGAAATTATTTTTCAGAAAAGTATGCCTGTGCTACCTGATGATACAGCAGAGAGCATAGCATCACGTATTCATCGCCTTGAATATGAGCATTACCCACCTGTAATTGAACAATTAGCAAAGGGTTTATTTAAGGATAATTAACAAATCCGGATTCATTTATTTTTATTTCTTTGTCCGACTTTAGAAAAAGTATGAAGTATTGGCTGGTAAAATCAGAGCCGTTTAAATATTCGTGGGAGCAATTTGTTGCCGATGGAAAAACATTTTGGGATGGTGTGCGCAATAACGCTGCACGCCTGCATTTGCTTGCCATGAAAAAAGGCGATCAGGTTTTGTTTTATCACAGCAATGAAGGTCTTGCCGTTATGGGTATTGCTAAAGTCGAAAAAACTGCATATTCCGATCCCACTGCTGACGATGCACGTTGGGTAGGCGTGGAGTTGACACCATATAAAGCATTGAAGAAGCCTGTAACATTAGCGCAGGTAAAAGAAGATGCACGACTGAAAGATATTGCATTGGTGCGCATAGGCCGCCTGTCGGTAATGCCACTAAAGAAAGAAGAGTTTAATGTAATTTTAGAATTAAGTAAATAGTTTTTATGACGATAAAAAGAATTTTTTTAGCTGCTTTCTGTATGCTTGCCGTTTCTCTGGCAAATGCACAAACAGCCACCATCAAAGGGTTTGTTTATGCTGCCGAAAACGGTGAGCCGGTTCCCTTTGCAAGTGTTTTTCTGAAAGGAACAACCTTTGCATCATTTACAGACATTAACGGTTATTATTCCATGGTGAAAGTTCCTCCCGGAAAATACCGCGTTATGGCAACAACATTAGGCTACGACACAGCTTTTGCAGATGTTGAACTTGTTGCTGATGAAATGGAAAACCGCAAATTGGTGATGAAGAAAAAAAATGTCGAGTTGAAGCAGGTTGAAGTGTCAGCAGAAAGACAAACAAAAAAGACTGAAGTTAAAATTGCAGTAGAGTCTGTAACGCCTCAGGAAATTAAATCTCTTCCAAGTCTTGGTGCCGAAGGCGATCTGGTGCAGTACATGCAGGTAGTGCCCGGTGTTGTAAGCAGTGGCGATCAGGGTGGACAATTGTATATCCGTGGAGGAACACCGGTGCAGAACAAAGTGCTGCTCGATGGCATGGTCATCTACAATCCGTTTCATAGCATTGGTTTGTTTAGTGTGTTCGATACAGACATTTTAAAAAATACCGATGTTTATACAGCTGGTTTTGGTGCACAATATGGTGGTCGTATTTCATCAGTGATGGACATCACCACACGCGATGGAAATAAAAAACGCATTGGCGGAAAAGTTTCTACAGGCACATTTCTTTCTAAAGTTTTGTTGGAAGGACCGATAAAGAAAGCAAAAGACGAAAATGACGGAACAGCTTCCTTTATTCTTTCAGTAAAAAACTCCTACCTCGACCAGACTTCAAAAAGTATTTACAAATATGCTTCCGATGACGGACTGCCATATTCTTTCAATGATATTTATGGAAAAGTGGTAATCAACAGTGCCAGCGGAAGTAAGGTTAGCTTTTTTGGATTTAATTTTCTTGATAAAGTAAATTACAGCAAGGTAGCAAAATACGACTGGAGTTCTTCCGGTGGTGGAATGAATTTTGTGTTGGTGCCCGGTGCATCAAAAGTATTGTTGCGCGGTAACCTCGCTTTCTCCAGCTATAAGATTAAACTTACAGAAGCTGAGGAAAAACCCCGTTCCAGCTTAGTGAATGGATTTAACATGGGCTTCAACTGGCTTTACTTTTTAAATAATGACGAAATTAATTATGGTATAGAAGTGCAAGGCTTCAAAACCGATTTCGAATATTTTAATTATGCTAAGAGGCAAATCAATCAGACAGAAAACACGACTGAAATCGGAATCTTTTTTCGCTACAAAAAAATCATCAATAAACTTATCATTGATCCTTCTGTTCGCTTGCAGTATTATGCATCCATCTCTGAGTTTTCACCTGAGCCACGCCTTGGACTTAAATACAACCTTAGCGACAACATCAGACTTAAAGCTGCCGGTGGGCTGTACGCACAAAACCTGATTGCTGCCAACAGCGACCGCGATGTGGTAAATTTTTTCTATGGTTTCCTTTCTGCTCCTGACGATTTACCTTCTGAGTTTGATGGAAAGTCCGTTAAGAAGAAACTGCAGCTTGCCCGTCATGCTGTTGTTGGTGTTGAGTATGATATCAATAAGTATTTTGATATTAACATCGAAGGTTATATTAAAGATTTTAATCAGCTTACCAACATCAACCGTGACAAGGTTTATGATGACACCGCAAACAACTTCGACAAGCCCGACTCCGTTAAGAAAAGTTTTATCATCGAAAAAGGATTTACACAAGGTGTTGACGTAGTACTGAAGTATGAATACAGAAGAATGTATGCATGGCTTGTTTATTCTTTAGGATTCAGCACACGCAATACAGGCAACTACGAATACGCTCCGCATTTTGACAGACGACACAATATCAACATCATTGGCTCATATAAGTTAGGTAAAAAACTTGACTGGGAAGTTGATGCACGTTGGAATTTCGGATCAGGTTTTCCTGTTACTTTAAATCAGGGCTTTTATCCTTATCTTAATTTCCAGGATGGACTTGCTACTGACTATACACAGAACAATGGCGAAATGGGTGTACTTTACGGACCATTAAATGAATCGCGATTGCCAACCTACCACCGTCTTGATATTTCAATCAAGAAAATTTTCTATCTTGTACGAAACAGCGAGTTGGAAGTGGTGGCAAGCGTTGTCAATGTTTACAATCGTAAAAACGTGTTTTATGTTGACCGTATCAGACACAATGTAGTAAATCAATTGCCAATAATGCCATCATTGGGTGCATCGTTAACGTTTTAATTTTGCAAAGTCATGCTGCGTATTTTGTTGACAGGAAGTAATGGATTGCTGGGGCAGAAAATTGTTTATGCAGCTTTAAAACGAAATGACATTCAACTGCTCGCAACTTCTAAAGGCGAAAACCGATTACATGCTAAAGCAGGCTATCAATATGCTTCAATGGATATTACCAACGCTGATGAAGTAACCGCCATCGTTGAGAATTTTAAGCCGCATTGTATCATCAACACCGCTGCAATGACCAATGTTGATGCCTGCGAAAAAGATCAGGAGAACTGCTGGAAGATGAATGTTGAAGCTGTAAAAACAATGACTGAGTTATGTCAGCGGCACAACATACATTTTATTCATCTGAGTACTGATTTTGTTTTTGATGGCGAAAAAGGCAACTACAGCGAAGAAGACGTTCCCAATCCGTTGAGTCATTATGCACGCAGCAAATATGAATCTGAAAAAGTTGTTCAACAGGCTAAAATAGATGCTGCTGTTTTGCGTACAATCATCATTTATGGAGTAGTGGACGACAAACAGCGAAGCAATGTTGTTATCTGGACAATAAATTCACTGCGTCAGCAAAAGGATATTAATGTTATCAGCGATCAGATTCGCTCACCAACACTTGCCGAAGACCTTGCCGATGCATGTGTACAGGCTGCATTAAAACGTGCAACAGGAATCTATCATGTATCCGGAAGTGAAACAATTAGTATTCTCGATATGGTAAACCGTACAGCAGATTTTTTTCAGTTGGATAAAAAATATATTCATCCCATCACTACGGCTCAACTCAATCAACCTGCAAAACGTCCTTTACTAACAGGTTTTAATATTGATAAGGCAAAACGTGAACTAAATTTTAGGCCTCACACATTGCAGCAAGGTTTGGAAATTGTAAAGAAGCAATTAGAAAATTAAGACAGACTATACAAGATCTTCATCAGGCATGTCGTTCATTCTTGAACCACGCGTGTAACGATTTTCTGCTTCAACATTCGGATTAGGCATTCTAACCTTACTGCTTTCATCAGTATAATGATAAGAAGGATCTTCTTGTCGCTTTACTTCAAGATCTTTAAACTTGGTATATTGACCAATAAAGGTGAGTTTAACATTGTTTAAAGAGCCATTTCTGTTTTTGGCAATAATTATTTCAGCAGTATTTTTTGTAGAATCACCATTTTCATCTACATCCATATCATAATATTCCGGTCTGTAAATAAACATTACCATATCAGCATCCTGCTCAATTGCTCCGGACTCACGAAGGTCGCTCAATTGCGGACGCTTAGAAGCTGTTCCGCGTTTTTCTACTTCACGACTCAACTGCGACAAGCAAATTATCGGAACTTCCAATTCTTTAGCTATCGCTTTCAAAGAGCGCGAAATGGTACTGATTTCCTGCTCACGGTTTCCATTGCGATTGTCTGTTCCTGCCACCATCAATTGCATATAATCAATGATGATGAGTTGTACTTTCTTTTCAGCAACAAGTCTTCTGCACTTGGCACGAAGTTCAAAAACCGATAATGCAGGCGTATCATCAATAAAAATAGGTGCATCAGAAAGTGGTACAATTTTGCTGTTTAGCTGTTGCCATTCATAGGGTTCTAATTGTCCTTTTCTTATGGACTCCGAAGAGATTTCTGCCTGTGCAGAAATCAAACGGTTTACCAACTGAACGCTAGACATCTCCAGAGAGAAAAACGCAACCGGCCTGTTGAATTGTATTGCGGCATTGGCTGCTAACGATAGGGTAAAAGCTGTTTTTCCCATACCGGGTCTTGCAGCAACAATAATCAAATCAGATTTTTGCCATCCTGCTGTTATCCTGTCTAAGTCGCTGAAGCCGCTTTCTACTCCTGTGATACCTTGTGTTTGTTTTGATGCAATTTCTATTTCCTTAATGGCTTTGGCAATAAGAGAATTCATGTTTTCGTAATTCCTGCGAATATTACCTTCAGCAATTGCAAATAAATTCTTCTCTGCTTCGTCAAGCATCTTCAAAACATCTGAGGTATCTTCGTAAGCACTTTTTATAGTTTCGCTCGAAATACGAATCAACTCACGTTGAATAAATTTTTGAAGTATGATGCGTGCATGATATTCAATGTTGGCAGAAGAAGCAATTCTGTTGGTCAACTGTGTAATATAAAAAGCACCACCCACTAATTCTAAATCACCTGCTTTTTTTAAAGCATGTGTCACTGTTAAAATATCAATAGGCTCAGCTTTATGAAAAAGTTCATGTATTACTTTAAATATTTTCTGATGTGCTTCTTTATAAAAAGCTTCTGTATGTAAAACATCTATAACAGCTGTAAGGGCATTTTTCTCAAGCATTAATGCGCCTAATACTGCTTCTTCCATATCCACAGCCTGTGGTGGGATTTTGCCTAATCCTAATGCAATTTGTTGATTTGTTAACGACTTGGGAGCTACTTTCTTTTTTGCACTCCTGCCTGCTTCCACATTTTCTTCCATGAAGCAAATTTAGGCATTCGCAAGGCGCCTTGCTTCGAAAATATTTTTAAATAATTTTCAACACGTATTTAACAGAAAAATTTTGTATGCAAAAAAAATTAATGCACTGATAATATGGTGATTTCTGTTCTTCTGTTTTTTGCTTTTCCTTCTTCAGTGGTGTTTTCTGCCACGGGTTTTGTTTCTCCATAACCTTTGGAAACCAATCGAGAAGCTTCAATACCTGAAGTAATTAGATAATCACAAACCGATTTTGCACGTTTATCAGACAGTATCATATTAGCTTTGTCATCACCTACATTATCAGTGTGTCCTCCAATTTCAAGTTTTACAATTGCATTGCTTTTTATAAAACTCACTAACTTATTGAGTTCTGTTTTTGATTCGGGTTTTAGTGCTGCCGAGTTGGTGTCAAAGAAAATATTATTCAATGACATGGTACTGCCGTCTTTCACAGGTTTAAGTCTTACAATCAACTGCTTTGCATTTTTAATGTCAGCAAGTTTATCCATTTCAAAATGATCGGAGTAGAAAAGATATTTCCTTTTTGAAACATTCAGCATATAATTTTTTCCATAAGGCAAGGTCACCATAAATTCTCCTGTGTTTTTGTCTGAATATGATTCTACAACGGTTTTACCTGATTCAATGTCAATGATTTCAAATTTTGCATCGGTAGGTTTTTTTGTTTCATCATCATACACATATCCTATTGCATAACTCACAGGGTCAGGTTTAATTTTATCATATAAGTCGAAACTGTAAATATCCAAGCCACCCAATCCACCTTCTCTGTTACTGCTGAAATAGGCTTTATCTCCCGTAGGGCTGACAATTAATCCTGCTTCATTGGCAAATGTGTTTATTGGATATCCAAGGTTTATGGGTTTGCCCCACTGACCATCAGCCTGACGCTTGCTCATAAAAATATCTGAACCTCCCATGCCCGGCCATCCGTCAGAAACAAAATATAGCGTTTGGTTATCCGGGTGTATAAACACTGCTTCTTCTTTTCCTGCTGTGTTGATGTTGTTGTTTAGTTTCACCGGAGTACTCCATCCTTTTTCACTCACTTCACTCATATAAATATCCTGATCGTTGGTGCGGCTGTTACTGCCACGAACAAAATATAATGTCTTGCCATCGCTCGAAAACGAAGGTTGCGATTCCCATGCACCCGTGTTCACCGGAGAGCCTAAATTAATTGGCTTTCCCCATACATCACCGAATTTTCTCGAGTAATAAATGTCACATGAGCCTTTACTTTCAGGTCTGTCGCATGCAGTAAAAAATATCAGTTGGCCATCGGCACTGTATGATGGTGCGCCTTCATTTAACGCTGTATTTACAGGTGCTCCCACATTTTTTGCCTTGCCCCAAGTGCTGTCTTGTTGTAATGTGCTGATATAAAAATCTTCCTGCCATTCATAAAGATCACTTTTAATCTTGCGGGTAAATAACATTCGTTTACTATCTACGGTAATTGAAGGAAAATATTCATCCATATCTGAATTTATGCCCGCACCTGCATTTACCGGTGAAAAAGGAACAGGATTTTGTATTGCTTTTTTAGCAAACTCACAGGAGGCAATCAGGTTTTTTGCTTCTTCTTTCTTGTCAGCTTTGGCTGTTTCCATTTTTACAAATTCATTGAAATGAATCAATGCATCATCATACCTTCCTGATTCCAGCTCGTATCTGCCTAATGCATAAAAATTGTTTGGAAAAAACCGGGGATTTATGGCAACAGCTTTTTTATACGCTTCAATTGCTGCAGGTATGTTATTGTTGTCTGCTTGCAAATCGCCAAGCAGCATATAGGCTTCTATAAATGCTGGGTCGGCTTTAATGGCGTTTTCTGTTTCAGATATTGCTTTGGCTGTCTGCCTCGAATCATAATATTTTAAAGCTTGTTCAAGATTTTTAACAGCCCTTGAAGAAGTTGATGTATAAGTTTGTTTCTGCGCAAATGCCGTAGCCGTTGCGAATGTAAACAGGATGATTAAAATTCGTTTAAACATTCATCTGAAAATTTGAATACAAATATAAAAACAGAACGTTTCTTTAATATGAAAGTATTGTTAGGGTTATTTCAGGACTAGATAAAACAGCAATAAAAAAAGCTGCCCTTTTGAAGCAGCTTTTTTTATTAATGATTGTGTTTTTTAATTCACAGATATACGTTGTTTTTTCAAACCATTTACTGTCTGCACCTCAAGCATGTAAATGCCTTTGGCAGGAGCATCAAGTTTTAAACGATAGGTTCCATTACCTGATGATATTAATTCTTTGTTTAGTACTACTGCGCCTTTTACATCAATTACACGAACCACAACATTTTCTTTCAGGTCGCTTTGTGGTACAACCAAAGTAAACTCTCCGTTTGATGGATTTGGGAACACCATTAAGTTATTGCCCGGTGTCATCACTTCTCTTATTCCTGTTGATGTACAAACAATTGGGAAAATAGCATGTGCAACATTTATACCCCATGAGCTAGTGGTGTTTGAATAAGCATACCATGTTCCGGTATCAAATTGCTCATACCCAGTACCGGGTACAGTGTTTCCGTCTCTGTTGGTAATAATAGCTAATGTATCGCCTGTATTATAGGCAAAATTCATACCTACATAATAATTACCCACTGCAATACTCACATTTGGGTTAAAATCAACTATTGTAGGTAATCCGCCTGTTGCATCAGCTGCAATTTGATCATAAGTGATATTTACACTGCCAATTGCAGTTCCGGGCATGCCACCAGTACCGCTTGCATTCCAAACTTTGGCACTTGCAGTTTGACCTGTACCTGAGGAGGTACCAACCCCAAAAAATATGATTGCACCATCTACCGTTGTGTTTGGTGTTGCGTTTGCATATTTATCAGCTTTGGATTGATCTAAATATGAATTGTGACCTGAAAGATATCCACTTCCAGGTGCAGTACCTGCCAAATAGATTGTAACAGTATCGGTTGCCAAAGCAAAGTTTGAAATAGTATCGCAAGAAGAAGTTCCACCTGCTGTAACTACAATATAGTTGTTTTTTGTAAGCGTATTACTGCCGTTAGCATTGGTAGCAGTCAAAGAAACATTGTAAGTACCTGCATTTGCATAAACTATATTGGTAGGGTTTTGTGCTGTTGATGATGATGGCGTTCCACCTGGAAATGACCATGACCAAGAGGTTGGTGAATTGGTGCTTTGATCAGTAAAGTTTACGCTTCCACCGGGAGCAATTGTTGTAGTATTGGCAGTAAATTGTGCAGTTGGGCCGGCAGAAGGTGCATTGCAACCTTGAGAAGTTGCTAATGGTGCACGATAAGTTCCGTTAGCCATTGCAATTTGCATTCTTGATTTTTGACCGGTAGTAAACATGTTTAGACATTTGTCATAACAGTAGTCCATATAATTCATCCACATGTCTCCATTTGGTCCATTCGCACAGGTTACTTGAGGAAAAGAAGGGCATGGATAAGGCGGATTTTGTCCACCATAATTTGCAGTTTGTTGTGTTGGCGTGTCACTTACATAGTCATTTCCACAATTGGCATCACCCCAAATATGACGCAGACCTAACCAATGACCAATTTCATGGGTTGCCGTACGTCCTTTATTATATAATGCATCCAATGTTCCAACACGACCAAAAGCTTTGTACCAAACAACAACACCATCATTTGTGGCAGTACCGTAATTTCCTGTCAAACCTGTTAGTGTACTATTTAGTGGGAATGTTGCATGACCTAGTAATTGACTTCCTGATGATGAATAATCAGGAACAACCCAAATATTTAAATACTGTGTCGGATCCCAGATTGATGCCGGTTTTATTGTGCCATCAATGTATGTTTTTGTATATGGAGGTGCTGTCCAACCTTGTGTGTTTCTGTTAATACGATCAATGCCGTTTGTTGGGTTACCGCTTGGGTCGCGTTGTGCCAGACAGAAATTTATTTCACAATCTGCGGCAACGGCACCAAATACAGAAGGTGTAGAGGTAGTGTCCGGATTCAGTCTGCGGTAATCTTCGTTTAAGACAGCAATCTGTGAGTTGATTTGTGCATCGCTGATGTTTTGATTAACACCCACATTGGTTCCATTATGAATTACGTGAACAACAACAGGAATGGTATAAACCACTTGCATCTTATTTGCATTAGGTTCTTTCATTTTCGCGGCAAGCCACGTTTCATATTCCAATGGAAGTTCACCGGTTCCGCATTGGCGTTGTGTAATAGTTGGCTGTTCTTTGATGTTGATGCCAGCTTTTCTTTGTGCATTAGCCGAAATAATAGTTGTTGCGGCTAATAATGTTAGTAAAACTTTTTTCATTAATTTGATTTTATAATTTTCAAATAAAAATTCGGATGGTAAATGTAGAAAAAAATCAAATTCGCGAAGCAGATTCTGAAATTTAATTTGCATTTATTTTTATTTGTTTTTTCAATAGAAAGCATTTCATCATTTTGTTGTTTAATCCAGGCTTTAAATTAAACTTTTAGACCATTTACTTCATTTTAATGCTTGTTTTGCTGAACTTTGTACCGTGTTTAATCAGATAAGGTTAATAATTTTTAAAGAATGGAAATTAGAATGGCGCAACCGTGCTGCTATGGCCGGTCTTATGGTTTTTATTCTTTCAGGTGTTTATATCAGCTATCTCAGCTTTAAGAAAATTGTAGATGTTTCGGCCTGGAATGCTTTATTCTGGCTGCTTATTTTGTTTATGGCTGTAAATGCACTTGCAAAAAGCTTCATGGCAGAGTCGCGTGGTCTTCAGCTTTTCTATTATTCATTTCTGAATCCTTATGCCGTAATTTTAGGAAAGATAATTTATAATGGGTTGATGTTGTTTCTTTTCGGCATCATCACCTTTTTTATCTATGGAATTTTATTAGGTAATCCCGTACAGGACATGGGCATGTTTATCCTTACCGTTTTATTAGGTTGTTTCGGAATTTCATCTGTGCTGACTATGATTTCAGCTATTGCTTCACGTGCCGGACATCAGTCAAGCCTTATGGCAATTTTAGGCTTTCCTGTGCTGTTGCCTTTGCTCATTGTTTTAATTCACCTTTCAAAAAATGCTATTGACGGAATTGATTTTTCTGTGAATTTAAAATACCTGACAATGCTCACAGCTTTGAATTTGCTTGTGCCTTCTTTAGCCTACATTTTATTTCCCTACCTTTGGCGCGAATAATAATTCTTCATGTTGACATTTAAGTTCTTTTTTCATCATGCCTAATGTCTGGAAAATTGCTTGTGTAGTATTGCTCTATTTTACACTTTTTGCAGGATTCCTCATGCCTGTGCCTGAGTTACCTATCCTTAATGAATCCATTAGAAATTTATACTTCCATGTAACAATGTGGTTTGCCATGATCATCCACATGATAGTGACTATTATTTACAGCATTCGTTATTTGGCAGGCGGAAAAATTCAGTATGATTTAAAAGCTGAACAGTATGCCATAACAGGAATGGTATTTGGCATTGCAGGTTTAATTACAGGTATGATTTGGGCACGTTTTACCTGGGGTGCTTTTTGGGTTAACGATACCAAACTTAATGGTGCCGCTGCTGCCATGCTCATGTATGCAGCTTATTTTATTCTCAGACAATCAACAGAAGATGATACCAAACGTGCCAAACTCAGTGCAGTGTATTTAGTTTTTGCCTTTCCGCTGATGATGGCATTTATTTACATTCTGCCACGTATGACCGACTCACTTCATCCGGGCAATGGTGGTAATCCTGCTTTCGGACAATATGATCTTGACAATCAGATGCGCCTTGTTTTTTATCCTGCAATATTAGGATGGACATTGCTTGGTGTTTGGATAACATCAATTAGAATAAGAATTAAAAAATTATGGAATTCTCACGAAAACTAAAGATACTCTTTTCTGTTTTAATGTTAGTTGCAACAAATGTGTTTGCGCAAACAGAAAGTGCATTGGACGAAACCTTCCGCAGTAATGGAAAGATTTATGTGGTGGTTGCAGTGCTTGCAGTTGTGTTAGCAGTTTTGTTTATCTACTTAATAAGTATTGACAGAAAATTAAAAAGAACTGAAGATAAATTGAAGAATAAATATTAAAAACAGACATGAAAAAATCTTATATCATAGCCATGGTACTTATAGCAGTTGCATTTGCTGCTATCATCAGCACGGTGAGCGACTCCGGTACCTATGCCAATTTCAATGAAGCATCATCGCATGAAGGTAAGGTGTTTCATGTTGTAGGTAAACTCAACCGCGACAAGCCTTATGAATACCATCCTGAAAAGAATGCCAACCTTTTCACTTTTTATCTGTACGATAACAATGGCAATGAAAGAAAAGTGTTGCTCAACAAAGCCAAGCCACAAGACTTTGATAAATCAGAACAGATTGTAATCATTGGCAAAATGAAAGGCGAAGAGTTTATTGCTTCAGATATTTTGTTGAAGTGCCCAAGCAAGTACGCTGACGAACAACAAAAAAGTTAATCTTTATTTTTTTATTAAAACGCAACGATTGTTAAACAAACAATCAGGATTATTTTTTTCGCTTTTCAAAACGACATAACCCCTCATCAAGATATTTGGTGTAGGTTTTTATGTCAGGAGTATAACCACGTGGCTCAGCAAGAATTTTTCCCTGATGATCTAATAAAACATAATAAGGTTGCGAATTTGTTTTGTAAACATTCGTTTGCAAATCACTCCATTTATTACCAATAGTTTTTATTTTTTTACCCGTAGTTGGAGAAACATATTGTTTGTTTTCCGGAAGTTGCTCCTTGTCATCAACATAAAGTGAAATGAGAACATATTTATCAGAAAGTCTTTTCAGCACTTCCGGATCGCTCCATACATTGTCTTCCATTTTACGGCAGTTTACACAACTCCATCCTGTAAAATCAACCATCACCGGCTTGCCTACAGTTTTGGCATAGGCCATACCTGCATCATAATCGTGATAGCAGTTTAAGTTATGCGGACAATGATTGCTTGATTTTTCTGTCACCCATTCTTTATAAAATTCCGGTGGAGGAAAACCACTGATCATTTTTAATGGTGCGCCCCAAATTCCGGGAATCAGATACAATGTAAATGTCAGTGATATGATGGCAAACATCAGTCGGGGAACAGAAATATGTTTTACATCGCTGTCATGAGAGAATTTTAATTTCCCCAGCAAATAAAAGCCCAGCATACCGAAAATGATTACCCAGATAGCGATAAAAATTTCACGCTTTAAAAATCCCCAATGATAGGCAAGGTCAACATTTGATAAGAATTTAAATGCCAATGCCAATTCTATAAAACCGAGTGTAACTTTTACGGTATTGAGCCACCCTCCTGATTTAGGCATTGAGTTTAACCACCCCGGAAATGCAGAAAACAAACCAAATGGCAATGCAAGTGCTAAGGCAAATCCTGTCATTCCTATAATTGGCCCTAAATAGCTTCCATTGTGTGCAGCTTCAACCAACAAGGTGCCGATGATGGGTCCCGTACATGAAAAAGAAACCAATGTCAAAGTAAAAGCCATAAAGAAAATTCCTATCAATCCTCCTCGGTCAGATGCACTATCGGCTTTGTTAACCAACCAGCTTGGCAGCACAATTTCAAAGGCACCAAAAAATGAAAATGCAAAAATCAGGAAGACAATAAAAAATGTCATATTAAAAAAGACATTGCTTGCCATATCATTAAGTGCATCACTGCCTAAAGTTACTGTCACCAAAAATCCGAGTCCAACATAAATAACAATGATAGAAATAGAGTAGATTAATGCATTCATCAATCCTTTCTGACGCGAACCGCTGCGCTTCGTAAAAAAGCTTACTGTCATAGGTATCATCGGAAAAACACAGGGCGTAAGTAAAGCTAAAAAGCCACCTAAGAATCCTGCAATAAAAATACCGAGCATACTTCTGTCAGTTGCAGTTGTTGTTGTGCCATCGCCACAGCCCGGCTCAAGCTCTGATAGCTGTGCAACTTCTGTAAAAACACTGTCGTTTTGTGC
>DKKR01000021.1:0-1864 GCA_002455375.1 Bacteroidetes bacterium UBA6661 | reverse complement strand
ATTTTCTGTTTAAACTCTGTTTCACCATGAAAAAATTTAAGCTTCATCTGAAACTGCTGATCAAAAACTTCCTCTGCATGTCCTTCTTTTACTTTACCTACTGTAGTGTATTCGGGCGAATGATTAAAAGTAAAACTTGTGGGTATAGGCCCGTCAGCGCCATTGATGGTTTGAGAATAGATATGAAATTTATCTACCGTTACAGCTTTCAATATCAGTGTGGCTTCACAACTGTCTGTCTGTTCTACTCTGAAACTCCACTTGGCACCTTCAAAAATCTGTGCCTTGCTGCCAGTACTGAAAAATAATATGATGGCAGTTAAAATAATTCTCAAACTTTGTTGCATAGTCAAATTTAACTTCACCGGATTGTCCGGTTTTAAATGTGGCACAAAATAACAAAATCAAAGCATTATGGAATGTAAGTTTTGTAACAAAGTCAGTTTATTTTGTCACCTCTGAGTAATCTGTAATGCCTGCGCGCTTCAGCAATGAATACACTTGAAGGATATTTGTCTATAAACTGCTCATAAGTGCTTTTGGCTTTTTCTGTGTCCTTCAGATTGTTTTCATAAATGCTGCCAATTCTGAACAAGGCATCATCTGCAAGTACACCGTCAGCATAGTTTTTTACAATGTCGCTGTAAAGTGCAATGGCTTTTTCAAAATCTCCTTTTGTAAAATAAATTCCTGCTTGTTTAAACCATACATTGGCTGTAATTTTTCTGCCCGGATAAAGTACAAGTATGCTGTCTAATGTTTGCAATGCAAGGTCGTTTTTATGCTGAAAGGCATGTAATTCTGCACGCGAATAAATCTGCAAGGGCTCTGTTATGGAATCGTCACCAATGTTGTCTGAAATAAGTAAGGCAAGGTCAAGTGCATCGTTAGAAATCAGTTGTGAAGTAGCTTGCTTCAACACATTCAATTGTGCTGCTGCCCATTCAAATTCTCCTAAGTAATAGGATAGACGTGCATTGCGGAATTTGGCTTCGCGACCAATGGCATCGTGTTTAAAATCTTTGTCAACCTGCGAGTAGGTGAGTGAGGCTTCCCACAAGTCGCCATCTAAAATCATAATGTCGCCTAATGCTAATTTTACTTCTGCAATATAGTTAGGTGATAAGGCAGGCATGGCAATTACTTCTTCTAGAATTCTGCGCCCTTCAGCAACTTTATCAAGATAAAATGCTTCTAACTGCGCTTGTTTTACCATCAACGGTGCCGTGATTGAATTTCTACCCAATTCCTGCAGTGTTTCCGTAAATTGTTTTTCTAATGTCAGCAATTCGGCCTGTGTGTAATGGCTTTCTGTTGTTTTTTCAAAAGCTGCACTTAGCATGGCAATTTTTGCTCTGATGTAAAGTGGATGACTACTTCCTTTTGCAACAATGTAATCAAAACATTTTTCTGCAGTTGTCCACGCCTGATTCGAAATACAAATTTCGCCTAAGGAATAAATTCTGTTACCGGTGTCACCTGTTTTTTTGTCTAATGCTTTTGCCTGAATCAATGCCGATTCAAAATCTTTTTCCTGCATAAAAAGCCAATACAAAAACTCACTGTAAATGAGTTGTGATGGCTCACGCTGAATTTTACGAAGTAAGGATAGGCGCAACAAATTTGCAAGATTCGAATCGCTGTCCTGACTTAGTTTGTATTGCAGCACCGATTGAACATTGGCCTGAAACATGGTGTTTTCAGTCATGATGTCTAAATATTCATCAATCATTTTTTGTGTTTCGCCTTTGCGGCCATACAGTTCTGCAATATCAAAACCAAAGTTGTTGTCCGGCACCAAGCTTCTGCCTTTCAGAAAGGTTTCCAGAGCTAAGTCTGGCTTGCCATTCATAATAAAAGTGTT
>DKKR01000075.1 GCA_002455375.1 Bacteroidetes bacterium UBA6661 | reverse complement strand
GGTCATGCTGACCAGCCCCGCTCTTATAAACTTTAATTTATCTTTTTACTTCTTTAAATTTTTTCCAATAAATGCAGCTAAATCTTTTCCTGCTTTAGCATAAGACTCAGATAGACGTGTGCCGGTATCATAATCATAGCCACCGAAGGTACGACCTGGAAATCTTAACCCTTGCATTTTGCAAATTGGCTTATCGGGATTGGCTGTTTCATACACCGTTATTTCAAGATTGATTGATGCATTCTTTCTGGTGACATAAACATTAAAACCAGGCTCTGTAAAAGTTGTACTCACTTTCATTGTATATTTTGCATCAGGAAATTCACCAATTAAAATCGGAGATTTTTTATTGAATAACTCTACAAAACTTGGTTCAAATCTGTTTTTACGATCTGCTACCCAGCTTTTTGCCCAACTGTCTCCACGACCCGGTTCATTTGCATTATACTCTCTTGTTTTTTTAGCTACATATTCTTCTTCCTTCGCAAAAGAGCCTACACCCATATTACTATAATCATAGACAACATTCAGTTTAGTTTCTCCTTTTAGTCCGGCCAAACTACCGTCATGATATTAATTTTCTGAGCAGAAGCTGTGCCCACAACTGCTGCAAAAAATAGTAATAACACAATTTGTTTTTTCATAACATATTATTTTTAACAAAGGTAAAACGTTATTGATGAAATTTATATGTTAAATATTATATAATAATGTTAAAGTTTTATTACTTAGTCATTGTCATTATTCTTCAATTTGATAACTCTTTCCGCTTAAGTCAAATAAAATTCAGAAAAGTTTTTCTAACGCTTTTACAATGTTAGTATAAATACGCTGTTCTATATTTTCGTCTGCCGGTTTTACAAAAGATTTCCCTGTAATATTTTCAAACAATTCAATATAACGATCCGACACCATCTGAACAATTTCATCGGACATTTCAGGAACCGTTTGTCCTGCCAATCCCTGAAAATTATTTTCAATCAACCATTGTCTCAAAAATTCTTTTGACAATTGCTTTTGAGGTTGTTTTGATTTTTGTCTTTCTGCATAACCCTCTGCATAGAAATACCTTGACGAATCAGGCGTGTGAATTTCATCAATAAGATAAACCTTGCCCTGATGCACACCAAACTCATATTTAGTATCTACTAAAATCAACCCACGCTGTGCGGCCATCTCCGAGCCTCTTCTAAACAGTTGTTTTGTATATGTTTCTGCCTGCTCATAAATTGCTGCATCTACTATTCCCTGCTTAATTATTTCTTCCTTGCTTATGTCCTGGTCGTGACCATGTGCAGCTTTAGTAGTAGGCGTAATTATTGGCTCCGGCAAGACATCACTTTCATTCAACCCGTCAGGCAATTTAACACCACATAACATTCTTTTTCCCTGTTTGTACTCGCGCCAGGCATGACCGGAAAGATATCCCCTGATAACCATTTCTACTTTCAACGGCTGACATGGAATGCCTATAGACACCTGTACATCCGGTGTATTTACAATCCAATTAGGTACTAAATCGGCAGTTGCCTGCATAAAATGTGCTGCTATCTGATTTAAAACGGCTCCTTTATAAGGAATCGGTCTTGGCAAAACCACATCAAATGCCGAAACACGGTCGGTAACGACCATCACAAGCCATTTGTTATCAATAGAATAGACATCCCTGACCTTGCCTTTATAAAAAGCCGTCTGTCCCTGAAATATAAAATTTGTTGATGATAAAGCTTGCATACACCACGATTTGTGGCCGTAAAATTATTCTTATTTTTAGACCATTAAAATTATTTTATCAGGAGTGCGACTTTTTGAAGAAAAAACGCACTTACCTAACATTAAATGGATGAGCGGTCAGGAGAAAATTTCGGGAAAGCAGAAAGCCTTCACAGATGCCTATCAGCAATTACATGAAAAGCTGGTTCGCTTTGTGCAGTCTATGGTTTATAACCGGGAGGATGTTAAAGATATTGTTGCTGAAACAATGTTGGTAGCTTATGAAAAGTTTGAAACCATTCGCCATAAAGATGCATTATTGAGTTATTTGTTTACCGTTTCAAGCAGGTTGGTGTATAAGCTTCAGGATAAAAAAAAGCAAATCTATACAGCCATTGACCCGGAACAAGCTGAACAAGTGAGTGATGAACATACCGGTGCCGATAGTAAAGTTCAGTTAAAAGAGTTGTATAATGCATTAGATCAATTGCCGCTAAAACAGAAAGAAGCCATAGTGTTGTTTGAAATCTCAGGGCTATCGTTAGCAGAAATACAGCAGATTCAGGGAGATAGTCTTTCTGCTGTAAAAAGCAGGATTGCCCGGGCACGTGAGTCACTTAAGAAAATATTAGAAGAAGAAATTGTATAATTGTAAATTACTTTTTTCACCATGGAAAATAATAAGTTGAATAAATTGTTTGATGCAGCAAGAAATGCAGATCCTGTAGTCTCGCTGGATGAAAGCTTAGAACAATTTAACAAAGAAGTTGAAGGGAAAGAAACCACTTCGGTTTACTTAAAATGGCTAAAGCCTGTCATTGCCGTTGCAACAATTGCCGTTGTCGTAGGAGGAATTTATTTTTTAGTTCAGAATCAAGACCAGCAAAACGCGCAACAATCACCGGAGAATACAGCACAGACAGCAGAACCAACTTTACAGGCAACAGAAACACAACCTGATGCTGATATTGAACAACCTCAGTCAAAAGACGAAAACATAGAAGCAGGAACATCTTCAACAAAAACAGAAATCACAAATCCTGCTCCTATAAAAAATAAAGTTACACATGCTGTTGGCGCAAATGATGCATACATTGTTGAAACTCAAACCGTGAATATTAATAATGAAAATGGTGCTTTTAAAATTTCAATCAGTGGTGATAATGTTGAACGAATTGTTTTAAATGGCAAAGAGGTGGAGAAATCCAACTGGTCAAACTATCAGGATGAAATAGCCGAAGCTATGGCAGCAAAAAGCACTTTGGGAATAAACAAAGAGAATGCTGCAAACAAGAAATTTGTTGATTATATGTTTACGACCTTAAAAGAAAATGGTCTCATAAAAAATAATCTTGCAGTAATCAAACTCAGCAACGACATGTTGCTGATAGAAGGACAGGAAGCAGACTCTGCTATTCACCAGCAATTATTAAAGGAGTATAAAAAAATTACTGGTAAGGATATTGGCTTACGGACACTTTATTTTAACTGATAACTTTTAACTGCGACTGAATTTTTTGGGCTTTTACAATTGCCTCATCAACGGTAGCTGCCGTTACAGTTACATGTCCCATTTTACGAAAAGGCTTAGTAATTTTCTTACCATATAAATGGATGTGGACATCACCAGCGTTTAACGCTTCTTGCACGCCAGAATAAATTGCCTTGCCATTAGAATCTTTATCACCTAACAGGTTAATCATTGCAGCAGGCAAAACAGATGCTGTATTACCTAACGGAAGATTAAGTATAGCTCTTAAATGTTGCTCGAACTGAGAGGTATGATTTGCTTCAATGGTATGATGTCCGCTGTTGTGTGGTCGTGGTGCAATTTCATTAATCAGCACTTGTCCTTCTTTTGTAACAAACATTTCTACAGCAAGAAGCCCAACCATGTTCAGCTTATTGATTAAATCTTCTGCTATTGAAATTGCCTTATGTTGTATGCTTGCCGAAGTTTTTGATGGAGAAAAAAGTAATTCAACTAAATTAGCTTCTGCATTAAACTGCATTTCAACAACAGGATATGATTTTATTTCTCCCGAATTATTTCTTGCTGTAATAACTGCAATTTCTGCTGCAATAGCTACTTTACTTTCTATTACACTTGGTGCCTGAAACATCTTACTCATGCCATCAGCATCTTTAACAACCAGCACACCTTTTCCGTCATAACCTCCTTTGCGAAGTTTTTGAACAAATGGAAACTCCGGCTTTATCTGTTCAGGCTTATCTACTAAATAAAATGGGGCTGTGGGTAAATTATTCTTCTGATAAAATTCTTTCTGAAGTCCTTTATCCTGAACCATTTCAAGAATATGTGGTTGAGGATACACCCTTTTACCTAACTTTTCCAGTTCGTACAAAGCTTCAATATTGACATGTTCTATTTCAATGGTAATAATATCACAATCATTACCAAAGGCCATGACAGCCTGATAATCGCGAAAATCGCCATGTTCAAATGTTTTGCACATATAGCGACAAGGTGCAGATTCATCAGGATCAAGTACATGAATTGAAAGATTGTAATCGGCAGCTTTTTGCAACAACATTTTGCCTAGCTGACCACCACCTAAAACTCCGATAACTATATTGGGATTGAATGTATTCATAATTAACGCTATTTATTAAACAAAAATAAAGAACCTGTGGCAATGAAAACAAAATAAGCTAAGAATAGAAACTCCGTCAGCCATAGGGAATTTATTTTTACTTTAGCCGCACCCAAAAAAGTGGCAATGAACGAAGTTACCATACTTGATAAAACATTCACTATCATGATTCCGCGAAAGAAAATCGAAACCAGAATTCTGGAGATTGCTCGCGACTTGAATTCTGAATACAAAGACAAAAATCCTGTGTTTATTGGTGTGCTTAACGGTGCTTTTCTTTTTATGGCCGATTTATTCCGCAACATTGAGACTCCCTGTGAAATTTCTTTTATCAGAGTATCATCATATAGCGGCACAGAATCTACCGGGCAAATGAAAAATGTAGTCGGTCTTTCAGGAAATATAAACAATAGACATGTCATCATTGTTGAAGATATTGTTGATACCGGTGAGACAGTTTCATATCTGATGCAGGAAATATCCAGGCATCAACCGGCATCAGTCAAATTGGCTACACTGCTTTTTAAACCACAGGCATTGAAGATACCGGTTACTGTTGATTATGCAGGATTTGAAATTCCACCTGCTTTTGTTGTAGGTTATGGATTAGACTATGATGGCTACGGACGAAATCTTCAGGACATTTATGTACTTAAATCATAATATCGGATAAAACGAAATGAGAAATTTATTACCAGAACCTTTTTAATTTATTATTATGCTCAACATTGTACTATTTGGTCCTCCGGGTGCAGGCAAAGGAACACAGTCCGAAAAACTTATTCAGCATTATGGCCTCATACATTTATCAACCGGTGATTTGTTGCGAAACGAAATTGCAGGGCAAACTAAATTAGGTCTTGAAGCTAAAAAACTGATGGATCAGGGTGTATTAGTTCCCGATGAAGTTGTTATAGGAATGATTGAATCAAAACTTGATGCCAACCCAACAGCCAAAGGATTTATTTTTGATGGCTTCCCACGCACTACTGCACAAGCAGCAGCACTCGATAATTTGTTGCTACAAAAAAATACTACAATCAAAATGATGCTTGCTTTAGAAGTAACAGAAGTTGAATTATCGAAGCGACTATTGCTACGTGGCAAAGATTCCGGTCGCCCTGATGATCAGAATCCTGAAGTTATTAAAAAGCGCATTAACGAATACAACAATAAGACTGCTCCGGTAGCTGATTATTATCGTAAACAGAATAAATATTACGGCATCAATGGCATTGGAAGCATTGATGAAATTTTTAATCTGTTGTGCAAAGCAATAGATAAGTAACATTATTATTAAACAAAAAAACAAAATGAAATTTTTTATTGACACAGCCAATCTGGCACAAATAAAAGAAGCAAATGACTTAGGTGTACTCGATGGTGTAACAACCAATCCATCATTGATGGCTAAGGAAGGAATAAAAGGCAAAGCTGCAGTGATGAAACATTACGTTGATATCTGTAACATTGTAAAAGGCGACATCAGTGCTGAAGTTATTGCCACCGACTATGACGGCATTGTTGCAGAAGGCGAAGAATTAGCTAAGTTGCACGAACAGATAGTTGTTAAAGTACCTATGATAAAAGAAGGAATAAAAGCCATTCACTATTTTGCTTCAAAAGGAATAAAGACCAATTGCACTTTAGTTTTTTCAGCAGGACAGGCATTGCTTGCTGCCAAAGCAGGAGCCACCTATGTTTCGCCATTTATTGGCCGCTTAGATGATGTGAGTACAGATGGTTTGCAACTGATAAGTGAAATCCGTCAGATTTATGACAACTATGGTTTTCAGACACAAATTCTCGCAGCCAGCATTCGCCATGCAATGCATATTATAAACTGTGCTAAGTTAGGTGCTGATGTAGCCACTTGCCCATTGAATGCCATTACCGATTTACTGAAACATCCACTGACAGACATCGGACTTGAAAAGTTTCTTGCTGACGCAAAGAAGTTTGCGAATTAACTTTTATTGTAATGAAAAAAAACAAAGAAGTTGTTGCTAAAAAAAGTAACACAAAAACTGCCAATAAATCTTCCAGCGAGACAACTTTAGTAAAACTTGAGAACTTTTTATTGAAGAATGAGACAATAATATTTTTTTCAATTCTGCTTGTATCATTGATATTTTCCGTTTTGCTTTTTGACATAAAGATGAGTGAAGGAAATGATGACTCTGATTATATTGAAGGTGCATTTAAACTTACCAAAGATTTTAGTAGTTATTACAGTACCAAAGCACCACTCTATCCTATATTTTTAAGTTTGCCGGTTAGCATTTGGGGCATTAATCTTCCAATTCTAAAATCACTTTCTATTTTATTTAGTCTATTGAACTTAACTGCAATGTATTATGCATTTCGCAAATTAATACCTTACTCAATCTTGTTTGCTGTCCTAATTTTCACCGGAATAAACAGTTACTTTTTATACTTTGCAAGCCAAACCTATTCTGAGGCATTCTTTTGTTTTTTACAAGCATTGTTATTTATTACTATACGGCCTATTCTTATTGCCTCTAAAGAAGACAACATACCTATTGCTAAGTATTTAGTTTTTGGAATTACTCTTACCTTGTTATCATTAACAAAAAATATCACTGTGGGAGCAATTGCTGCAGTAGCATTGTATTTTGTCTTTAATCGTGACTTTAAAAAATTAGCTTATGCTTTTGGTTCATTTGTTGTAGTGCGTGGTATTTTTGAAGTTATTAAATCTTTTATCTGGGGTTCACAAAATCAGTTCAGTAACCAGTATCAGATTCTGATTCAGAAAGACCCATACAATGCATCAAAAGGTGTAGATGATTTTGGAGGATTTGTTGACAGACTTTTTTCAAATACAAGTATTTATATTGGTAAAAGGCTTTATCAGATTTTGGGATTTGTTTCACCGGAAAATACAAAAACCAATTCAGGGCTAGTGTTGATTACATTTCTTTTTGTTGGCATTGGTTTGTATTTCATTTTTAAAAATAAAGCCAGAATCATGCAATTTACTTTTCTGTATGTACTATTGATGGCAGGATTAACCTTTTTTGTTTTACAAACTTCATGGGATCAACCGCGCATGGTTTTAGTTTACGTACCATTTATTATGATGATTATTTTTTATGGGCTATATTATGCTTTTCAAAACACTCCTGCACTGCGCAGCTTTGTTTTTCTTATTGTTAGCATCATTATAATAATGAGTAGCCTGATAAAAACAGCTGATAAGTCTGTTGCCAATTTACCGATATTAAAAAAGAATATGGGTGGCGATATTTATTATGGTTATACAGAAGACTGGACAAACTTTTTAAAATTGAGTCGTTATTGTGGTGACAGTCTTCCTGAAACGGCCTATGTAGTTTCACGAAAAGCACCTATGTCGTTTATCTATTCCAATGGAAAATCATTTTATCCTATTTATACAGTACCGAGCACTGACCCGGATTCTGTACTTGCATTGTTAAAAGAAAATAAAGTAACTCATGTGTTGATTGCAAGTTTAAGGCGAAACCCGAAGAAGAATGATGGCTATGTTATCAACACATTGCATAGAATGATGGGGCCTGTAGGACAAAAATATCCTGATAAATTAAAATTAGTGAAGCAGGTTGGAACAAGTGAGCCTTCTTACTTATATGAAATAAAATATTGATGAGCGATAGAATTTCAAACGAATTAGAACATGGTAAAAAACTTCTGGAAGGTGGCGCAGAAGCAATATGGAACTGGGACAGTCCTGCGGGGAAAGTAAGAGCTGACAGACGTGCAGATTTAATAGCCCAATACTCACTTGCAGATAAAAGCAGCACTGTATTAGAAATAGGTTGTGGAACAGGACTTTTTTCAGGTAAATTTTATCAGCGCACAGGTGCAAAAATTATTGCTACTGACATTTCACCGGAATTACTAAATGTTGCAAAAGAAAAATATCCGGAAGTAGAGTTTGTGTTGGCGGATGCCATGCAAATACAATTTGATGCAAATACTTTTGATGTTGTTTTCGGAAGTTCCGTTTTACATCATTTAGAGTTTGAACGCTCGCTGAATGAAATTTTCAGAGTACTAAAACCGGGAGGTCGTATGGTTTTTGCAGAGCCAAACATGTTAAATCCACAAATATTTATTCAAAAAAATATTCCATTTATAAAAAAATGGCTTGGTGATTCACCGGATGAAACAGCCATTGTACGTTGGTCTTTCACCAAATTGTTAAGACAAAAAGGGTTTACCAACGTCAATATTTTTCCTTATGATTTCTTACATCCTGTTGTGCCTGGCTTCCTGATTACAACCGTTAACTCAATTGGAAAAATTGTAGAGAAAACACCTTTATTAAAAGAAATTGCCGGTTCAGTTATCATAGTTGCTGAAAAACAACGTTAATTGACCAAAAATCTTTTGCTGACTATTTTATTATTTTTTAACAAACTAACTACATAAACACCTCTTTCTAAAGGACCTGTTTCTATTTGATTTTCTGTAAGATTTAAAGTAGCACTATACAAAGTCTTGCCCAAAATATCACAAATGGTTAAAACGCCTTTTCCATCATCATTTAGTTTAATTGTTACGCCCTTAGTACTTAAATTTGGGTAAATAAAAAATGTTCCCGTTTGTTTATAGTCATCAAATCCAACTGATGATCCACAAACGGAAACGGCATCAATAAAATTCCCCAAACTTGCCAAATTTCCTCCTGAATAAACAGAATTAAAACTAATCCTATAATAACCTGATACTGGTATTGTGTAGTTGATTACATAATGCCCCCATGAGGAAGTGCTATCGGCAAAATATCCTAAAACTGTAGGAAGATTATTTTGAGTTCCTAAAGAAACGCTCATGGTATCAATACCAAATCTTGCTCTGTGAGCAAAACTAATTGTTAGAGAATCTCCGGCTATTAAAGAAACATCCTGATAAACTGCTGCTACTTGATTTGCATTAATTTCCATAAACTGATTACCGCTATAGGCTGTTACACCATTATAACCCGACTCCCACAACTCCATCAAACTATCTGTGGCAGTTGTTTGCCAACAACGCATTGCATTATTATTGACAAAATGAGGTGTTGAAATCACTAATGGGTTTTCAAAATCACCATTACAAAGTAATTCGCAATTCTGTGAAAATGATTTGAAGTTGCTAAAAAGCATTGCACAAATCAAGTTCAAAACAACCTTTTTCATAGTTTACAAATTCTATTTTCAAAAGCACAATTTATTACCCAGAAACAAATATTATGCCCTACTAAAAATCTAACATATTTAAAATGATTCAATAAATTGATTCTTTTGAATAAAAACAATTTGTTGCATAATCATTTTATTTGCCCTATGTTTGAGTTCGTCAAATCAAGCTTATGAAGCCAACAATACTGGCCATTTTTCTTTTCTGTTTCAGCAATATATCTGCCCAGACTTATCTTACTTCCGGAGGAGCACGTGCATCGGCATTGAGCGATGCTGCTGTCACCATTAACGATGTATTTGCAGCATTTAACAATCAGGCCTGCCTTTCAATGATAGAAAAACCGGAAGCAGGTCTTGCCTTGCAGAACCGTTTTGGCATGAAAGAACTCAACACATTATCTGCCGCTTTTGCTTTGCCGCTAGCATCCAAAAAAGGAGTGTTTGCATTGAGTGTAAATCGTTATGGCTACAAGCTTTTTAATCAGAATAAAATAGGTTTGGCTTTTGCAAAAAAACTAAGTCCCGTTTTCAGTGCAGGTGTGCAGGTTGATTATCTGAACACACACATTGACGAAGGCTATGGAAACAAATCATCTTTCACCATTGAAGGTGGTGTGCTGGCAGAGTTTAATAAACTTAAAGCAGGAGTACATATTTTTAATCCACTACATGTAAAAATTACCGATTATGATGATGAGCGAATTCCTGTAATCATCAAAGCAGGTATCAGCTACTCCTTTTCTGAAAAAGTTCTGGCAGCAGCAGAAATTTTTAAATCAATTGACAGCAAAGAAAATTTTAAAATTGCGCTGGAATATCATCCAGTTAAGGCATTATATGTTCGTGGTGGTGTGAGTACAGAACCTGTTCAGCTTACATTTGGTTTCGGATTAAAGTTTTCACAATTTTATGCTGACTTTACTTCAGGTTATTTTGAACCCTTGGGCTACAGTCCGGGTTTGGCTTTGCGTTATGCGTTTTAATCATGAAAACTATTCAACTGTTTTTTATTTCATTATTAGTCTGCAACATAACATTTGCACAGGTGGTACCACCACAAGATGACAGTAAAATTGAAGAGAAGATTGAAAATATTGCCAATACAGCAGATGAGTCTGCAGACCTGACTGAACTGACAGAGCAACTTCAGCAATTAGCTGCCAACCCAATAAATTTAAATAAAGCAACACGTGAAGATTTGTTGCAGACAGGATTGTTCAGCGAAGTGCAAGCTGATGCTATTATCGAACACCGTGAAATTTCAGGAAAATTTATTTCTCTTTATGAACTTCAGTCCATAGACTATCTTTCATTAGAGGACATTGAAGAAATTTTACCTTATGTAACTGTTGGAAATACAGAAGATATTAAAGCAACGTTAAAAAAAATATTTTCTGATGGTAACAGCAGACTCATTGTCCGTGGTCAACGTTATCTTGAAAAGCAAAAAGGCTTTCGCGACAGCACAGCAACAGACAAAGTTCATCCTGCCTATCCCGGCAGCCCATGGAAACTTTATACACAATATCAATATCGCTACAAACAAAGATTCAGNNCAAGGATTAACACTATGTACGGGTTTGTCATTCGGCAAGTCGCCTGACGTTGCTGCAGTACGCAAATTTTCAACAGGCATTAGACCTTATACATCGCTAAACGAATCCAGTTTTAAAAGAGGGGTTGCCGTATCTGTTGGTAAAAAAAAATGGAATGCCGATGCTTTTTATAGTAACAGAAAGTTAGATGCTAACCTGAATAGTATTTTAGATTCTACCCTTGAACAGCAAGATATTTTTACTTCGTTTATCGAATCAGGTTATCATCGCACCACAAGCGAACTTGAAAACAAAAATACCATACGCGAAAAATTGTATGGCATTAATGCAGGATATAATGTGCGCAACTTTTCTGCAGGAATAACAGCCCTTCATGTAGATTACGACAGACCTTTGCAACGCTCTTTTCAGCTATACAATCGTTTTGATTTCAGCGGAAAACAATTTACCAAAGTGGGTATTGATTATAGCTGGTTATATCGCAACATCAATTTCTTTGGAGAATTTTCAAGAAGTGATAACGGTGCAATTGCTTTTGTTAATGGTGCAATCATCAGTTTGGGAACTACCGTAAGTATTTCTGTGGTGAACAGAAACTATCCTCGTGACTTTAATTTTCTTTATGCAAGTGGATTTGGCGAATCAAGTACTACAAGAAATGAAAAAGGAACCTATGCAGGAATTGTAATCAGGCCAAATCGCTACTGGGGTTTCAACGGATATTTAGATCGTTTTACCTTTCCATGGCTAAGATTTGGTGCCGATGCACCTTCTAAAGGTTATGAATATTTATGGCAGGTATCATGGAATCCGTCAAGGCAATTTGAAATTTATTTCCGAAACAGACGCACACAAAAGGAAGAAAACAGCAGCGCAGCAGCAATTGCAGATTATCTTGTATTTAAAAGACAGGATAACTATCGCTTCAATCTTACTTACAGAATTTCAAAAGCTGTTGCTATCAGAAATCGTATTGAATGGGTAAGAATCAATTATGAAGAAAAACCCGATGAGAAAGGATTCATGATTTATCAGGATATTTTATTTAAACCGCTTAGCTCTCCTATTTCAGGCTCTGTACGCTATGGATTATTTGATACAGACAGCTATGATTCGAGGATATATGCCTTTGAAAACGACATTCTCTATTCCTATTCTATTCCATCATTTTACAATCGCGGGTTTCGTTATTATGTAACACTTCGCTATAAAGTTACAAAAGGTGTAGATCTGTGGTTCCGTTTTGCACAAACGGTTTATACCAATCAAAAAACATTTGGGTCGGGGCTTGATGAAATAAATAATAATAAAAGAAGTGAAATAAAGTTACAGGTTAGGTATCAGTTTTAGTAATTTTGTAGTGATGAAGATTTGGGGTTTGAAATTATTGGTTTTGATATGGGTTGTATTTACAGGATATTGGTTGCTTCCTTTGAAAAAACCTAAAGCATATCGCGAAGACAGCGAGCCTAATACTATTTTAGCAACACAACAATTTTGTGAACCGCAATGTGCTGATATCATTATTAAAAGAGGAGCTTTAATTATTCCTGACAGCTTAAAAAAATTGTATCCCGAGTTGCGAAAGGATTGTGCACTTCTCGTGGGCAGTTCACCTTTCAGGAAGTCGAAGAGTGCACTCATGTTTTCATACGACTTTGTCTTGTCCGGTTATGTAGAGCGTGTTGGCTTTACACAGCAGGAAGGCTTTGTTCCGGTGTTTCATGTTGAAGAATGGTTTCCTACACAATACATTGCAAGGTTTTGGAAGCTGACGCATAACAGTGAGTTGTTGTATCTGATAAATCTAAATATCGGACTGCCATTGTTATTATTTTACTTTTTCAAGCAAGGTTCCTCACTCAACAAGTTTTTTTAAGCTGTCATATCTTCTTACAATGAATCTATGCTGAGGATTTAGCTTTAAGAAAAACAGCACCTTGATTTTTATTAACAAGTTCAAATAAAAGCATGCAATAGGTTAACTTTGCAGGTTATTACTATATGCAAACAGAGCACGAGAGCATTGAAATTTACGGAGCAAGGGAACATAATCTCAAAAATATAGACCTCGTTTTACCGCGCGAAAAGCTGATTGTCTTTACAGGTCTCAGCGGTAGTGGTAAGTCGTCTTTAGCATTCGACACTATTTATGCTGAAGGACAAAGACGTTATATGGAAAGTTTCAGTGCCTATGCCAGACAATTTCTTGGTAGTCTGGAACGCCCTGATGTAGATAAAATAAATGGCCTCTCTCCAGTTATCAGCATTGAACAAAAAACTACCAATCAAAATCCACGCTCAACAGTAGGAACAGTTACTGAAATTTATGACTTCATGCGCTTGCTGTTTGCGCGTGCCGGTGAAGCTTTCTCCTACATGACAGGTGAAAAAATGGTTAGGCTTAGTGATGATCAGATCATAGAAATAATTCTTCGTGACTTTGATAAAAAAAATATTATTGTGCTTGCACCGGTTGTCAAAGCACGTAAAGGACATTACCGCGAATTGTTTGAACAAATCAGAGTCTCCGGCTTTATTCGTGTTCGAATTGATGGTGTGATTACCGAGATAAAAAAAGGTATGCAAACCGATCGCTACAAAACTCATGACATTGAAATTGTAGTGGACAAAATTGAAGTTAACGAAACTGCAGCAAAAAGAATTGCTGACACAGTAAAAACCGCCATGCGTTTTGGTAAGAACACAATGATGATTACTGCTGATGATCAAAAAAGAATTCGTTTTTTCAGCCGTAACCTGATGTGTCCTACTTCAGGAATCTCTTATGATGAACCTGCACCAAACACATTTTCTTTTAACTCGCCTTATGGTGCCTGTTCGCGTTGCAACGGACTTGGCACAATACCTGAAGCTGATTTATCTTCCATCATTCCTGACAATAAAAAATCAATCCGCAAAGGGGGTATCTTACCTTTAGGTGAATATAAAAACAACTGGATATTTGGAGAGTTGGAATATATAGGCAGGAGGTTTGGCTTCAACCTGAACACACCAATTCATGATATTCCGCATGAAGCACTCAACATAATCCTATATGGCACAGATGATGTTTCGCTCAATGCAACTCCGGGCAGCAATCATGGAATTACGTTTGAAGGTATAGTAAACTTTATTGTCAATCAGATGGAAGAGAATGCAACGTATTCCATCAAAAAGTGGGCACTGAATTTTATGCAGACAATTACCTGCCCCGAATGTGAAGGCACACGACTAAAAAAAGAATCGCTTGCATTTAAACTCAACAATAAAAATATTGCTGAACTTTCTCTGATGGACCTTAGTGAACTGCAGCAATGGTTTCAGCAACTACCTGCCTCACTGAGTGAAAAACAAAATATCATTGCTACAGAAGTACTGAAAGAAATAGTAAAACGTCTAGGTTTTCTGCTTGATGTCGGGCTTGATTATATAACCTTAAATCGTAGCACACGAAGCTTATCCGGTGGCGAATCGCAACGTATTCGTTTGGCTACACAAATTGGTTCGCAGTTAGTGGGCGTGCTGTATATTCTTGATGAACCTTCTATAGGACTGCATCAACGCGATAATGAACGATTGATAAAAGCATTGAAAGACCTTCGCGATATTGGCAATACAGTTATTGTTGTTGAGCATGACAGAGAAACTATTGAAGCTGCTGATTTTGTTGTTGACCTTGGCCCGGGTGCCGGCATCAACGGTGGTAATATTGTAGCAATAGGTAAGCCCGAGGAATTAAAATTTCAACAATCACTCACAGCAAATTATATGAGTGGCGGCATTAAAATGCCTTCTTCAGAAAACAGAAAAGGAAATGGAAAAAAATTAACCATCACAGGTGCTAAAGGGAACAATCTTAAAAACGTGACTGCACACTTTCCACTAGGAACATTAATGTGTGTGACAGGTGTTTCAGGAAGCGGCAAGTCAACCTTAGTCAATGAAACTATTTATCCTGCACTGAACAAGCATTTTTATAACAGTTCGCAAAAACCTTTACCATATGAAAAGATAAATGGCCTAAGTCATATTGATAAAGTTATTGAGATTGACCAATCGCCAATTGGTCGGACACCTCGCAGTAATCCTGCAACATACACAGGAGTTTTTACCGACATAAGAAACTTATTTGCGCAATTACCTGAAGCAAAAATCAGAGGTTATGCTCCCGGAGTTTTTTCATTCAATGTTAGCAGTGGCCGATGTGATACCTGTCTGGGTGCAGGCTTGAAAATTATACAGATGAACTTTTTGCCCGATGTGCATGTACATTGTGAGACTTGTAATGGCAAACGCTACAAACGCGAAATTCTTGAAGTCCGCTATCGTGGTAAATCCATCAGCGATGTACTGAATCTGAGTATCAATGAAGCAGTTGATTTTTTTAGTAACATTCCTGCCATTTTACATAAAATTAAAACCTTGCAGGACGTAGGTTTGGGTTACATAACATTAGGACAATCATCTACTACCCTATCAGGTGGTGAAGCACAACGAGTGAAATTAGCTTCAGAACTTTCAAAAAAAGATACAGGCAATACTTTTTATATACTTGATGAACCAACAACAGGTCTGCATTTTGAAGATGTAAGAATTTTACTCTTGGTTTTGCAGCAGTTAGTTGACAAAGGTAATACCGTTGTTGTGATTGAGCATAACATGGATATTATTAAAGCAGCAGATTATATTCTTGACCTTGGTCCTGAAGGCGGAAAAAAAGGTGGAAATATTGTTGCAGAGGGCACACCATTACAAATCAGTAAAAATACCAACAGCATTACAGGAACTTTTCTGAAAAAAGAAATGGAATGGCATAATAAAGTTAGTGCAGAAGTCTGATATTATTTATTACTAAATCACTGCACTTTTAAAAAACGCTCCTTGCCTGAAATATCCTTTATTATTTCAACTTGATTAAAACCTTTATCTTTAAAACACTGTGCTATCTGATTGGCATAAGTTGGATTGAGCTCTAAAAATACATAGCCGTTTTCATTCAGTATTTTCGTTGCCAGGGCGGCTATTGTAATATAAAACTCAAGTGGATGCTCCTTTACAAACAAGGCTGTGTGTGGCTCCCACTTCAATACATTGGGATGCATCTCCTTGGCTTCATGCTGCGCAATATATGGTGGATTTGAAACAATTATATCTACCTTCGACTGTAGTGTTTCTGTGCCTGAATCAAACACCGATTCGTTAACAAACGTAACCGAAGCACCCAAATCAGAAGCATTCTTAATTGCAACGTTTATAGCTTCTGCTGAAATATCTGTTGCCTTCACCAAAGCTTTTGGAAACAGCAATGACAACTCAATAGCAATGCAACCCGAACCTGTACCTATTTCAATTATTGATCCAACATGTTCTGATTTCAGATTCTGTTTCATAAGCAGAATCAATTCTTCTGTTTCCGGTCGTGGGATAAGCACACTTGAGTTAACTTTATAAATATGATTACAGAACCATGCCTGACCTAAAATATATTGTATTGGTTCGTAATTGCGTAAACGTTCCAGATATTGATGAATTAAGGTTTCCTGTGACACATTTACTATTACAGTATTGCTTGTCTGGTAGTCTGAACCGAAAACATGTTCTATAACCAACCTGGTGATAGCAACACTTTCGCTTTTGTCATAGATTAAATCAACCTCTGCCTGAAAAGAACTGATAATTTCTTTTAATGTCATTGTTGCAAAGCTAATTAAACGCATCATTTATTTTAATTTTGCCACAACGAATGTTTATGACTTTTGACGAAACAATAATGCATCGCTGTCTTGAATTAGCTAAAATGGCATCAGGACAAACGATACCAAATCCCATGGTGGGCAGTGTTCTTGTTTTTGAAAATAAAATTATTGGAGAAGGCTATCATCAACGCGCAGGAGAAGCACATGCAGAAGTCAATGCAATAAACAGTGTAGAAAATAAATCTCTAATTCCGCTTTCAACACTTTATGTTTCATTAGAACCCTGTTCACATTACGGTAAAACACCGCCCTGCTGTGAGCGAATTGTTCAGGAAGGAATTAAAAAAGTTATTGTTGGCACCCTCGATACAACCACTAAAGTTAATGGTAAAGGAATTAGCTATCTTCAGCAAAACAATGTGGAAGTCCTTACACCAATGCTAAATGATGCATGTCGTTTTTCAAACAGAAGATTTTTTACCTATCATGAAAAGCACAGACCTTATATCATATTAAAATGGGCAGAAAGTGCTGATGGTTTTATTGCTCCTGAAAATACCCAACAACAATATTCTATAAGTAACACCTTTAGTAAAACACTATCACATAAATGGCGGACAGAAGAGCAGGCTATATTGGTAGGAACAAAAACTGCTATCATTGACAACCCTCAACTGAATAGCAGACTATGGGAGGGAAATGCTCCAATAAGAGTTGTCATCGACAAAAACTTAGCTATTCCCACATCACATCATTTGTTTGATGGTTCTGTTAAAACTATTTTAATAAATCAGAAGAAAGAAATTAGTGAGAACAACATTAATTACATAAAAATTAACTTTCAGGAAAATCCTGCAACTCAAATTCTAAATGTATTATATCAGCTTAACATCCAATCAGTAATAATTGAAGGTGGAACAAAAACACTTCAATTATTTATTCAAAATAATTTGTGGGATGAAGGAAGAGTGTTTACTGCTAAGAAACAATTAATCCGTGGAATCAAGGCACCTGAATTTTCAATTTCACCTTCCGAAATAACAACTATTGCAGACGATACATTAAAAATATTTTACAACGTATGACAGTTACCGTTTTCATGGCAGTACTGTTTGCCTCTCTTCTCTTTGTCATACTTAAATTATTCGCTCGTTATAAAATCAGCAATATCCATGCATTAACATATAATTATTTTACAGCAGGTATTTGTTATACCTTGTATTCAAAGCAAACCTTCAGCTCAATTGCCGGATTTGTGGCAAGCTATTTCCCTTATTATCTTCTGAGTGGATGCTTGTTTATTGGCGTATTTTATCTCACTGCTTTATCATCACAAAAGAATGGAGTTGCTTCAACAACCATTGCCAGCAAAATGTCGTTAGTAATTCCCGCTTTGCTTGCTGTTTACCTGTACAATGAAACTTTCTCTCTGCTTAAAACAATAGGGTTGTTAATGGCACTTTCAGCAGTTTATTTATCAGCTAGGGGAAGTAACCCTGAATCATCAGAATCCGGTTGGAAACTACCGCTATTGGTTTTTGCAGGTGCAGGTTTAGTTGATGCTTCAATCAAATATACACAGCATGTCTTTACTGACAATGCAGGCAGTAGTGGTTTCCTATCGTTAGTATTTTTCTCTGCTGCAATTATTGGCAGTTTTGTTCTTTTATTTAAAAAAAACAAATCCATAGGAGGAAACAAATTCAGCAATATCATTGCAGGAATTATTTTAGGTTTCTTTAATTTTATTTCTCTTTACTATATGATTGCAGCACTTCAGGAATTTCATGAGGACAGTGGTAAAGCATTTATCATAATAAACTCAGGTGTTGTGCTGTTGAACTTTTTACTTTCTGTTATTTTATTTCAAGAAAAGAAAAATACACAAAGCCGTGTTGGTGTTACCCTTGCAGTAGCAGCAATCATTATATTGTCACAATAAATGTTTGAAACAAACTATAAATCAATTATTGGTCACTCTGAAGGTGTTTTCAGAGATAAAGGCAGCAGGTTTCTGGCTTTTGCCTACTATGTTGAAACGGAAAATGAATGTAAATCTGTTCTTGAACGAATAAAAAAAGAGCATCCTAAAGCAAATCATCACTGTTATGCTTATCGCTTAGGGCCTTATAAAAATATTTTCCGCTGGTATGATGACAGGGAGCCATCCAACACTGCCGGTCGCCCCATTTACGCAGTCATTCAATCTAACGACTTAACAAATATTCTTATTGTTGTAGTCCGTTACTTTGGTGGCACTTTACTTGGTGTCCCCGGGTTGATACAGGCCTACAGAAGTGCTGCAGAAGCAGCCATAGAGCAAAACACAATTATTGAAAAAGAAATAGAAGAAGAATACGAGCTTCAAATGTCGTTTGAAGAAATGGCAGAGGTGATGAAAATCGTCAAACAACATAAAGCGACTTTGACTCAAACTTCTACTGCAGACACTTTGACTTTAGTAGTAAAAACAAAAAAAACTTTTTCTGATCATTTTCTAAAAGCACTAACGGAAAATTACCTGTTGAAAGAAAAAATAAAGATAAAAGCGCTCTTCTGATTTTAATATAAATCATATTTAAGCAAGCGACACTCAATAGTTCCATTGTAGAACGGAATGCGGGCTGAAGTTCGCAGCCCTACTTTCTTTGCAAGTGTCAGGTCACCGGTAAAAATAAAACCTGTCTTTCCCTTACATTTTTGTTTGAAGAAATCACCAATTGACTTATAAAGAGCTTCCAAATCCATATTCTCCCCCAATCTTTCACCATAAGGAGGATTAATTACAATAACACCGTTGCCTTCAGGAATTAAAGTTTCTGCAAAATCACATTTATTCATTTCGATAAAAACATCAACTCCGGCACGTTCTGCATTTTCTCGTATGGCCTTTATTGCATAACCATTGTTATCTGTTGCAATGATGGCAGGCATGTTGTCAAAATTACTTTTCAATGCAAGTTCACTGCGAAGCATCTCAAACTTTTTTTTGTTAAAGTCGAACAAGTGCATGTATCCGAAATTCGATCTGGACAGCAAAGGCAATTTATTTCCTGCCATCAAAGCTGCTTCAATTGCAAAGGTGCCACTACCACACATGGGATTAATAAACGCACTTTTCTTATCCCATCCTGTTGCTTTTATAATTGCTGCTGCCAGATTTTCTTGCACAGGTGCCTTAAATGGATTCTGACGGTAACCATGTTTGTTTAATTGTTCACCGGAAGTGTCGAGATATACCCATGCTTTATTTTCCTGCCAATGCAGATGAATAACCACCTCACTGCGTAATGGTCCTGAATCGGGACGAATATTATAATGACTTTGAAAAAAATCTACCACTGCATCCTTACATAGCTGATTCAAAAACATACTATTGTTGATTGATGGATGATTAGTTTGAGACGTAATGGTGATGTACTTTTTCTCCGAAAAATAATCTGACCACCTGATGCGGCTAAGTTTATTATACAATTGTTTCTGGTCTGTTGCAGTAAATTTATCAACCAACCAAAGTACCCTGCTTGCTGTAGTGAGTTGAAAGTTTAACTCCATACAACGTTCAAATGCTGCTTTAATAAACAATCCTGTATAATTTTCATCAAAAGGTTTGTAACCTAAGTCATCCAATTCCTGCTTTAACCACGGCACAACATGTGGTGCACAACTGATAAAAAATGTCTCCTGACCTTTCATTGAAAGTTTAATTTCGCGCAAAGGTAGGTTTTAGTATAATCAGCATTGAAAAAGTTTAACACGTAATCTTAAAAACTCAGCTTAAAATATTAAACATTTCAATTCAACGTTGTAATATTGTCTTTGTACTGGCTTAACTTTGCACTAATGACAGAAAATCAAAAACCAAACAATCAGGAACTTCTTGCTATGATAAGCCTGCTTGATGATGAAGATGAAACGGTTTACGAATCACTTCTGAGTCACTTTTTGGAAATAGGTAAACCGGCTATTCCTTTGTTAGAAGAAAAATGGAGCCAATCACTTGATGCCTTATTACAAACACGAATTGAAAATATTGTACATAAAATTCAGTTTGAAGCAGTAAAAACAGAATTGACAAACTGGAAAGAACACAATCAAAAGAATTTACTTACCGGTTTAATAGCTATTGCACGTTATCAATATCCCGACTTAGATGAAGACTCCATAAATGTATTTTTTAGCGAAGTAAGAAGACGTGTTTGGGATGACCTTCAACCCAACGACACCCCTTTAGAACAAGTCAGAATTCTTAATCAGGTTCTTTTTGTAGAGTTTGGTTTTAACGGCAATACAGCTAATTTTCACTCACCTCAAAACTCATTTATAAATACAGTAATTGAAAGTAAAAGAGGTAACCCTATTCTATTAAGTGTAATTTATGCAATCGTTGCTCAGGATCTTGACATTCCTGTTTATGGTGTAAATCTGCCTGAACATTTTGTATTATGCTATCAGACATTACATAAAGACAAATTTGCAGAGTATGCTTTTCCTGAAGATAATATATTGTTTTTTATCAATGCATTCAGCCGAGGCTCTGTATTCGGGAAAGATGAAATTGATCTTTATTTGAGGAAACTGAAACTGCCGTCTGATAAAAAATTTATTACACCTTGCAGCAATACAGATATTATCAGACGCATTTTGCACAACTTGAATTTTTCGTTCAACAAATCGGGCCTTACAGAGAAATCTGAGGAAATAGAAATACTTCTTGCTTTACTAGAAAAATAAAACCGCTTCCTGCCAGTTGGGAAGCGGCTAATTCAAATAATATGTAATTACAATACACTTATTCACTAGCAATATAAATATTAAGTTGGTGGAAAAACTATCTATTCAGAAGTAATATTACATTTTAAAGCAGATGCTTTACCATTAAAAAATCAATTTGGTATTCATCATATATAAGAAAATAAATTACGCTCTTCTCTTATAACTCCT
>DKKR01000077.1 GCA_002455375.1 Bacteroidetes bacterium UBA6661 | reverse complement strand
CCATCTACAAGATTCCACCACATATCACCTGCAGAAAATATTCTTGCACGTACATTGTTAATCTGCAAATCTGCTTGTGCTGTGGGCTCATTACAGGGGGCTGTAATTCTCAAAGACGTATTCTTTACAACATTGCCTTTATGTACCGGCTTCTGACCTATATTCTCCTTTGCTGTGACTGAACCAACTGTTATTACTGATACCAGGAAAACCGTTAAACAACTCTTATCAATCATTAGTGTTTTGTTTTAGTTATGGTTAATAATCACTTTAATAATTCAAAGTAATACTTGTTAAATAAGCCTTTATATTCTAACACATCATGATTGCCGATTTCGTTTTTAATTTTGATAAAAAAATATTTTTAATAATTTAAAATTATTGTATTGGGTGATTTTGCAATAATAATTTCATGTGTTCTTAAACTATTATATCATCATTTATTTGCGGTATTAAAAGTATGCAATTTTATAATAATTACAAATAGCTAAAAGTAAAAATCTGTGGAAATTAAATTCAGGCTTATTCAATATTGTAATTGAATAAAGGCAGAATCAAGGGCAAAAAAAAGGCTGCCTTGTTCTCAAAGCAGCCTTTTAAGTATAATGAATAAATTTATTCTCCGTTAGTTAAATAATCAAGACGTGGTTCAGAATCACCTGAAGCGCCAATCACACCACGGAAGTAAAATGTATAAGCTTTGCCTGATTGCAGGTTTACATTACTCATAGTTGCCAAATCAACACCGAATTTCTTTACTGCAACATTAAAATCACCGCTACCGGCACCTGCATAAACAGGCATCTGCATAAAGCTAACATTTGAAATGGTTGTAACTGCACCGGTTGTGTTATTTGTAAATTCAACATCAACTATTGCTGAAGAATATGATGCATTAAACAAACGCACCCAAACAGAATCAGTTCCGGTTGCAGGATAGTTTTCTGTGATGATTTTTGTAAAGCCATCATAAGAAAGATCATTAAGTACAGGTTTATCTTTAACTGTATCAACAATAAAACAAGTGTATCGTTGATCTTTAGTTAATATATAATTGCTTTGTGACAGAGTTGCAATTACACCTGTTTCATTAGGTGTGAAAATTCCTGTTGAATCTTCTACAGGAATCATATCCAAATTAAATCCATTGTCAACTGAGCCTAAGGCAACTTCAGTATAACCGGAGTTTTGTGAATAGCGTAATGAGTCGCCAAACACACTATTATCATTATATTTGACAGAAACACCACCTAATTCAGGTGCTACGTGAATGAAACGAATTTTTGCCGTACCATTCTGAATTGGGTCAGAGGTTTTAAAATCTGATGTAAGATCATCTTTCTTACACCCTGAAAGTGCTGCCAAGGCAATTGCTGAAAACAATGAAAGGCTTTTTATTTTATTCATAATTTAAAAATATACAGGTTAAAATGCAGATACGAAATAACGTAATTTAAATTAAAACTGAAAATTTATTTTAAAAACGATTTAATTTTCAGCCGGATTAACTCCAACTGCTCATTAGTCAACTTTAATTTGGGCTTGCCAAAGTTCATATCGTCAACATTATTGATGGGCACCAGATGTATGTGTGTATGTGGCACTTCAAGACCAATAACTGTAACACCAATTCTTTTGCATGGCACAGCCTGTATTAATGCCTTGCTGATTTGCTTGGAAAATGCCATAAGACCTGCCAACTCCTCATCTTCTAAATTAAAAATATAATCAACTTCACGCTTTGGAATTACCAAAACATGCCCCATTGCAATAGGATTAATATCCAAAAAAGCTAAATATTTATCGTTTTCATCAATTTTATAGGCTGGAATTTCGCCATTAATAATTTTTGTGAAAATGGTTGCCATGATTATCTATCTATTGAAACAATTTCAAACTTAAGCTTTCCGGAAGGAACTGTAATTTCAGCAATCTCGCCTTTCTTTTTACCCAAAAGGCCTTTTCCAATCGGAGATGTTACAGAAATCTTTCCTGCTTTCAAATCAGCCTCATTTTCCGCAACCAAAGTATAGGTCACCTCCTGCTTATTAGCTAAATTTTTAATCTTGACTTTCGACAAAATAGACACTTTTGATGTATCTATTTTCGACTCATCAACAATACGTGCACTGCTCAACAATTCTTCCATTTTACTGATTTTCAATTCCAGTAATCCTTGCGCGTCTTTAGCCGCATCGTACTCTGCATTTTCTGATAAATCACCTTTATCTCTTGCCTCAGCTATTTGTTTTGAAATAAGGGGTCGCTGAACTGTCTTCAAGTGTGTAAGTTCATCCTGAAGCTTCTTTAATCCTTCTTCTGTTAAATACGTAATAGACATCTTCTTGTGGGTATTAAAAAAATGAAAGAAGGTCTGTTAAGACCTCCTTTAAAATAATTTAAAAATTAAATAGTTATTACAATTTGAAAATCACACCAAAGGCATGCGTACCATCAAATGTATAAGTTGGGCGATAAGAATAATCCAATCCAAGTGATTTTCCACTTTTACCTATTGGAGCTTCAACTGTTATACCTGCACCAAATCCACTATAAACATTCAATGATTCATCTTCACTTGTTCCTTTTCTTTCGAATGAATAGGCAGCACGAATAGCAAACAGTTTTTTAAATCCATACTCCAAACCAACAGCTGTCTGATCGCGTGTGAAAGAATTAGATGTAAATGTTGATGACAGCGTTATACGATGCATTTCTAAAAACTTAAAGTCATAAGCGGCACCGATATTTACTAATGAAGGAAGTTCAAACCGCTCTGCACGTTGTGAAATGGTTAACGATGTCTGGTCAGAAGTGAATCCTTTTGATGCTAATCCATCACCTTTAAAGTTTAATGGTGCTCCAACATTTTTCAAAGCAATACCAAAGCGAAGGTTATCCTTTTCTTTGTTAAACCCTGTTACATATTGGATTCCTGCATCAAAAGCAATTCCTGAAGCACGTACATCAGCAACACTTTCTGAAATAATTTTTATAGTTAAACCACCATAAATACTATTCGAAAATGCTTTTGCATAAGATAATCCTACATTAAGAAATTGAGGTTTATAAGTTCCAATTCCACCTTCTGGTGATTCTGGAGTGGTGATTTCAATATTACCGAAATCCATAGACATGATACCTAAAGTTAATGCTCCGGATTCTCCCACATGTTGTGTAATACCAAATGAATTAATGCTGATACCTGTTCCTTTTAGCCAATTGGTATGTGTAAAATCAATTTCTGTCTTTTTTGCAAAAGCAGTTCCGGCCACATTCAGGTATTGAGCTTCCAATCCACGAACTGAAGAAGTGTTACAGTTCATCCAGCCTGCACTGCGAACCCATGGGTTAATAATTAACTCATTGGCACCCGATTGTCCAACACGATCTTCATTACCGGCAAATGCTGATGCAGATAGCAATAACGATGTGATTGCTATAGCTGATATTTTGAATTTATATGTCATATTTCAATATATTTTGGTTAGGAGGTTTATTAATAACTATCTAAACTAATC
>DKKR01000042.1 GCA_002455375.1 Bacteroidetes bacterium UBA6661 | reverse complement strand
CCGTCTTTGAAAAATTGCTGCTTACCCTAACCCTTAAATGGAAAAATAAACTATTGCAAAAAGTAATACCACCAGACTATCTTTTTAAAAAAGGAAGTATTCGTATGGTGGAGCGCAATGGCATAAAATACAAATTAGACATCAGCCATGTTGTTGACCATTTTATCTACTGGGGATTGACAGATGCAGCACATCAATCGGTGCAAAAAGAACTGAAAAATGCAAGAGTAATATTTGACGTTGGTGCAAACATAGGCTACACATCATTGTATTATGCCTCCATGAATGGTACTGCACAAATTTTCTCCTTCGAACCACATCCCGATATTTTTATTCGTGCACAGGAAAACATTGCACTTAACCAATTCAGGAATATCAACCTTATCAACCTTGGTCTTGGCGAGAAAAAAGAAGTACTGAAACTGTATGAGGTTAATGAGCACAATCCGGGAATGAACAGAATTATCAGAGAAGAAAAAGATTTTGCCTTCAAAAAAATTAATGTTGATACCCTTGATCAGTTTGTAGCAGAAAAAAATATAGAACACCTTGATTTAATAAAAATTGATGTTGAAGGATTTGAATACGCTGTCATCAATGGCGGCAGAGGAGCTATTCAAAAATACAAACCTTTGCTCTTTATTGAATTAGATGATAATAATCTGAAAGAAAACAACAGCAGCGCTTTAGCATTAATCAACTTGTTGTGCTCTTTAGGCTACACTACATTTTACCGTACCGACAACATGTCTGCATTGAGCACAAACACTGACTTTAGCCATTGTCATTATGATATGGTAGCTAAGTAAAATGTAACCAAACATTCGCCCTAATAAAGTGTTAATATGTAACACCATTGAATGATTTCGTCATTTTGGTACACTTTATTATTTTTCAATAGCTATATTTGCATAAATATTTAAAAACATGATTAAACGCCTACTCACAATTGCATTTGCCGTAATCACTACCAACGTATTCTCGCAAGTACTGGTATCGTATGATTTTACAGGATATAACGGCCTGCCTGCAAGTATCCCTGCCGGTTGGACTATTACAGTGAACGACACCTCTGCCGCAGGAAAAACTTTCTACACCACTGCCGGATCGTGTGCAACATCATGCCCATCTTACAAATTCAATCAAACGGGAGCTACCATTATCACACCATCTTTCAGCAATGCCACACACCTGAAATTTTTCATGAAAGGAAATGGCAACACGCAATTGAATCCTTTTAAAATCTATACCACTGCCGATGGTACTAACTGGACAAATATTCAAACCTACAGCCCTGTGTCACTAACCGGTAGTTTTTATACATTAAGTTTAAATACTTCCGACATTCAGGTAAAATTTGAATACATTAAAGACTCTTTAGGATTCAATGTAGCACTGGACGATATAACCATTTCTAATGGTCCTGTGGGCATTAACAATATCTCTTCTGAATCTTTAAATATTTATCCCACCATTTCAACAGGAGCCATCAATATTGAAAGCAGTGCAGAAAAGAAAGCAATAGAAATATCGGTGATAAACGTCATTGGTAAAGAGGTAAAAAGATTCAACTTTATACAAAACAATGGCAAATCAATTATCAACCTTTCCGAACTGCCTGATGGTGTATATGTATTAAAAATGACCATCAACGGACAACCATTTACCAAGAGAGTGGTCATTAAACGATAGATAACATTACTTAAAAACCATAAAAGCCTCTTTAAACAAGGGGCTTTTTTTATGAGGTGTAATCAGGTTAAATTACGCAACAACTTCAACAATAATGCCTGATACCTGTATGGATCAATGGGTTTAATAAAAGCCATGTCTGCCAGCATTTGCAACTCTTGTTTCTGTTTTAAATCAAAAGCCATACTCCACAAGGCAACTTCTGTAAAATTTGTCTGATTGTTGTATGTGATTTTTTCCTTTTTAAGTTTATCTAAAAAACTATTCATACAGGTTTGTTCTGCCAATAATCTATTCCCTTTAAAACGGCTTCGAATCATTTTACTTATGTTGCCTGTTACTTTTTCGATAGTCACCTTTTGTGAACAATGAAGTGAAAGTTCAATAATGCTCTCTGTAAATCGCAGTAATGTTTTTGAAGAAGAACGATATGTTTTCTTCTTCGTGATTTTTTCAAATTCAGCGGCAGCTAATTTTCTGAGTGTACTATCCACCGGTCTGAAACCAAAGCGGTAATAAAACCAAAATGCTCCACTGGCAATACCATCAGGATTATCAAGTCCATACTGATAGGGTTCCACTTCAAAACGCTCCACACCAAATACCTGCTTATATACTCTCAGCAACTGACATAGTACAAAGCCGGATTCACCTCCGCGAAACCATTCGAAAATATTAATACCAAACATTGCCCTTTGACCAAAAACCCATCCTCCACCATAGGCATAAGGAAAACCGTTCTTAAACAAGGTATATCCTATATAAGATTCAAACGGTAATTGCCTTTGCGAAGTCATACCATAAATGGCTACAGAAATTCCTCTCTCCAATTCAAAATACTGCAAGGTGGTTTCATCCATGTAGGTAACAGTATCCGTCTCACGGTTGGTGAGAGCCATAGCAAATTTTATTGTTTTTATCAGTGCAAGTTCGTCCGCCTCTGATAAACTTACAGCATCATTGATTTCAGAATCTAAAACACTTTTATAATCAAACTTTTTTAAAATCTCCTCGTGGTAGAATGTTTTACTCCTGATGAAACGATTATAAGCCAATGAAAAAAATTTGCTTTTAGGCTTTATAGTACATTGCAATCCTGCTTTATCAAACAAATAATCTTTTACCAAAGGTTGAGACAACTTTTGAAATTCATTGAGCAGAAAATCCAGTATCAAGGGCTGTTTCACATCAAGCGAAACAAGTAAATCACCTGCATTGAGTCCGGCAGAAGTTTCTGCGCGCTCTGCAACATTCAGTGTTAACGACAACAACCCACTTAAATCTACTTCATCATTGACAAAATTTTGAAAAGCCACTTTAATATCAGGCTGCTGTTGCAACCAAATTATACAGTCATGAGTAAACTGCACTGACATGTTAGTAAAAGGCAATCCACTGTTTTGTAATTTGTTTTTAAATGCAGTTGTTTTGTTTTTGATGGCATTAGTTAAGGTGTTTAACTTTTTTAAAGTAAACGACTCTTGTTTCTCCGACTGAGGATAGGCTAATAAAAACATCAGTGCATGAAACAATTGTTCCATGTCCACAGTGTTTAGCTGAGAAAAATTTCCATCTGCCAATACCTTAATAATTTTATTGGGCAGTGCAACTAATTTAAAATCCTGATAAGGTAAATTTCTATTCTTCATAACCTTACAAGATTAAGAAATTAATTATTATTCAGTTAGTAAATACAGTGCTGACAAATATCACGTTAAGGAATAAACTAAAAGATATTTTCCACAAAAAACGCTCCTATTACAAGGGCTTAACTTTTTTGTCCACACAAAGAGGAGAACTCAATTATTTGACAAGTATTTCCTTTGTATAAAGTCCAAAAATCACCCTACATACTGATAAATGTCATATCAAACATCGGGAATTTTCGACCTCTTTGCAAAAATATTTTGAAATGCCCATCTATCAACGACAGGGTAAGACCCCTAACAAAAGACATATTGTTTTCCGCCAAAGTAATGGCAGTCTGTACCATGAGGAACTTTTCGGTACAGAAGGATTCTCAGGAATTTCTTCCTTAGTATATCACCTTAATCCGCCTACCATGGTTAAAGATCATGGCAAGCCGTACAGTGTAAGACCGGAAATTGCTGTTGAAGATAACCTTCAGGCAAGGAGTTTTCTGGGTTTTGAAGTAGCTCCGGAAAATGATTATCTGAAAAGCAGAAAGGTACTTTTTGTAAACGATGCCATGCAAATAGGTCTGGCATCACCTATGAAAGGTACTAAAGATTATTTTTTCAAAAATGCCGATGCCGATGAAATGCTTTTTGTTCATCGCGGAAGCGGTATATTGAAAACCATGTTTGGTTCTATTGATTTTGAATATGGCGACTACCTCGTTATTCCCAGAGGTATCATCTATCAAATTAATTTTACTACCACCGACAATAAGTTGCTTTTCATAGAGTCACACGCTCCAATTGAAACACCAGCACGCTATCGCAATCAGTATGGACAGTTTATGGAGAACTCGCCTTTTTGTGAACGTGATTTTAAACTTCCTCATTCCTTGCAGACACATGATGAAAGAGGCGAATTTCTGATCAACATCAAGAAACGTGGTTTGATTTATCCCTACATTTACGAAACACATCCTTTTGATGTCGTAGGTTTTGACGGATGTTTTTATCCCTATGGAATTTCCATCTTCAACTTTGAACCCATTACAGGACGCATACATATGCCTCCGCCTATACATCAGCAATTTCAGTCGAGCAATTTTGTAGTGTGCTCCTTTGTGCCCCGATTGTATGACTATCATCCGCAGGCAATACCTGCGCCTTATCACCACAGCAACATGGACAGTGATGAACTGCTTTATTATGTTGATGGTGATTTTATGAGTAGAAATAACATTCGTCAGGGACAGATAACATTGCATCCCGGAGGATTATCTCATGGCCCGCATCCCGGAGCTATTGAACGCAGCATTGGAAAAAAAGAAACCAATGAACTTGCCGTAATGATTGATCCGTTCAGCCCCGTAAAAATTACTAAGGCAGCAACAGAAATTGAAATTGAAGAATATTATCAGTCGTGGCGCATGCACGAGTCTGAAGCAATATAAAGAAGCAACATACCCCTGCTCCTGCTCTCTCATTTTTCACCTCCACCAAAGGAGAGCAGAGCTTCGGGGGTAATTAAAAATTTTAATATGGAATCAAACGACCTAACATCCGTAAAAAACTTCAACTACTCTGAGACAACTAAAATCTTTTCGCAGGCACAGGATTTTCTTCCACTGCTGGGAACAGACTATGTTGAATTTTATGTGGGTAATGCCAAGCAGGCTGCACATTATTACAAAACTGCTTTCGGATTTCAGGATCTTGCCTATGCAGGACTTGAAACAGGTGTACGCGACAGAACATCTTATGTACTTCAGCAAGGAAAAATTCGCTTGGTGCTTACTACCCCTTTAACTTCTGCTAATCCAATTGCCGATCATATTAAAAAACATGGTGACGGTGTTAAAGTAATTGCTCTTTGGGTTGATGATGCAACTGATGCATTTGAACAAACCGTAAAGCGCGGTGCCAAACCTTATCTCAATCCTGAATCAATCAAAGATAAAGATGGTGAAGTTTGCAGATCGGGAATTCATACCTATGGTGATACAGTTCATATTTTTATCGAGAGAAAAAATTACAAAGGCGTCTTTCTTCCCGGATATGAAAAGTATCAATCGGACTACAACCCACCATCAACAGGGTTAAAGTATATTGATCACATGGTAGGCAATGTGGAGTTGGGTGGAATGAATGTGTGGAGTAAATTTTATGCTGAAGTAATGGGATTTTTTAATCTGATAACTTTTGATGACAAAGATATTTCGACAGAATACACTGCATTGATGAGTAAGGTGATGACCAATGGTAATGGCTACATTAAATTTCCGATTAATGAACCGGCTATTGGAAAAAAGAAATCACAAGTAGAAGAATACCTCGACTTTTACGAGGGTGCGGGATGCCAGCATATTGCCGTAGCAACTGACGATATTGTTTATACCATAACAGAAATGCGAAAGCGTGGTGTTGAATTTTTATATGTTCCCGGTTCATATTACGACACCGTTAAAGAACGTGTAGGTATTATTGAAGAAGACTTGGATGAACTGAAAAAGTGGGGTATCATGGTTGACCGTGATGAGGAGGGTTATCTATTACAAATATTTACCAAACCTGTTGAAGACCGACCAACNNAAGTTATGACAGAAGAAGAAAAAGAAAAACAGTTTCAGCAAAGAATTGATGCAGGTGAAAAAATAGAACCGCGCGATTGGATGCCTGAAGCATACAAACAAACGCTATTAAGACAGATATCGCAACATGCACATTCGGAAATAATTGGAATGCAACCCGAAGGGAACTGGTTGTTGAGAGCGCCATCACTACGTGCAAAAAAAATTCTGCTTGCTAAAATTCAGGATGAAGCGGGACATGGACTTTATCTCTATTCAGCGGCAGAAACTTTTGGTATTGACAGAGCAGAGATGATTGCTATGCTACATGCAGGAAAAGCAAAGTACTCAAGTATATTTAACTACCCTACATTAAACTGGGCTGACATGGGTGCAATTGGTTGGTTGGTTGATGGAGCAGCTATTGTGAATCAAACAATGCTGGCAAAGTGCAGCTACGGACCTTATTCTCGTGCAATGATACGTATCTGTAAAGAGGAAGGCTTTCATCAGCGTCAGGGCTATGAGATTATAGCAAAGATGATGAATGGAACAACAGCACAACGAAACATGGCGCAAGATTCATTGAACCGTTGGTGGGAACCATCACTGATGATGTTTGGTCCTCATGATTCTGAATCTACACATTCAAAAGACTCAATGAAGTGGAAAATAAAAGTTGAAAGCAATGATACACTTCGTCAACGTTTTATTGACAGAACTGTTGAGCAGGCACATCACATCGGGCTTACAATACCTGATAAAAACTTAAAATACAACAAAGCCACTATGCATTGGGAAATCAGCCCCATCAACTGGGATGAATTCTGGAATGTGGTAAAAGGCAATGGCCAATGCAATTATCAGCGCATGAGTCATCATATCCGGTATCATAACGAAGGAAAATGGGTTCGTGACTGTGCAGCAGCATTTGAAAAAAGCAGAGAGAAAGAAAATTCGTCAATATCAATTTAAAAAATCAAAGAATGAAAAACGACACTCAGTTTCCACAATGGGAAGTATTTATACAAACAAAAAACGGTGGACCTTTTGAACATCAGGGAAGCCTGCATGCCGCTGACAAAAAAATGGCGCTTCAGAATGCAAGAGATCTTTACACACGCAGAAATGAAGGACGCAGTATTTGGGTAGTGCCCACTGAATGTATTGCTGCAACCACTGCTGATGATGCTGCTGATTTTTTTGATCCGGCAAATGATAAGATTTATCGCACGCCAAACTTTTATAAAATGCCGCAAGGAACAAAAAATCTGTAAACATGAAAACAAAAGACGCATTATATAACTATTGTCTTCGATTGGCCGACAGCAACATGATACATGGTCAGCGATTGGCTGAGTGGTGCAGCAGAGGACCTTTTTTAGAAGAAGATATTGCTTTATCAAATATGTCATTAGACATGATTGGTCAGGCTGAGATGCTTTATGAGTATGCTTCAACACAATCTGAAGCTGAGCATAGTGCTGATGATTTGGCTTTCAGACGCAGTGAAAGAGAATATTTCAACTGCCTGCTGGTAGAGCAGGAAAATGGTGACTTTGCACAAACTATGATGAAAGTGTTTTTGTATTCTGCATTTGCAAAACAACTTTATGAATCATTGTTGAACAGTAATAACGAAACACTGTCCGGTTTTGCTGCTAAAGCTATAAAGGAAGTAAAATATCATTTGCGACATAGCAGCGAATGGCTGATAAGATTCGGAAACGGAACTGATGAAAGCAAAAGACGTGTGCAACAAGCTGTCACAAATTTGTGGCGGTTTACACAAGACATGTTTGAAATGAATGATGCAGACGCAGCTTTAGTTGATAACGGTATCAGCTTTACAACAGAAGCGTTATCTGCGAAATGGCAGTTAAATGTAAATGAAATTTTTACAGCAGCAAACATTAACATTCCTGAAACGAACAACACCATAACAGGTGGTTACAATGGTATTCATACAGAGCATTTAGGTGTCATGCTTTGCGAAATGCAATATTTGCAGAGAGCCTATCCTGATGCTAAGTGGTAGAATAAAAAGTCATGTCATCAGTAAAAAATACTGAAAGCAGCAAGTCAACAGAATCATTAATCTGGGCATTGCTGCATACTGTTCCTGATCCTGATATTCCCGTCATCAGCATTGTTGATTTAGGCATTGTCCGCAATGTTGAATGGAAGAACGAAATAGCAATCATCACTATCACGCCAAGTTATTCGGGATGTCCTGCCATGTCAGTTTTTGTGGACGACATCAGGCAGGTATTAAATGGTGCAGGTTTTCAATCAGAAATAAAAACCGTACTATCACCTGCATGGACTACAGAATGGATAAGTCAATCGGGTCTTGACAAAATGAAAGCCCATGGCATTGCACCTCCTGAAGATGAATCCGGAATGGATAGTATATTTGCAATGCAAAAACCGGTTACCTGCCCACGTTGCAACAGCAAACAAACAAAAATGCTGAATCGCTTTGGCTCAACACCATGCAAAGCTCTTTGGTATTGCAACGAATGCAGTCAGCCGTTTGAGTATTTTAAATGCCATTAATGATGAATGAAACTGTTCGGGTAACTAAAATTTTTGTGTTTGATATGGCACATGCCTTGTATGGCTACGATGGTCCATGTAAAAATATACATGGTCACACCTATAAACTTTCTGTCACCTTAAAAGGAACACCTGTCAAAGATAACAGCAATCCCAAGGCCGGCATGGTCATTGATTTTTCGATATTGAAGCAAATAGTACAAGAAAAAATTATCAAACAATTTGATCATGCTTTAGTACTCAACAACGATTCGCCACATAAACTGCTTGACAAAGCACTTACACAACAGTTTGAAAAAATTATTTATTTGGACGTGCAGCCCACCTGTGAAAATCTGTTGTTACATTTTAAGAATCAACTTGTATCTCACTTTACAGATAAAATAAAATTGGTATTCTTAAAATTGGAAGAAACTCCTTCTTCCTATTCTGAGTGGTTTGTTGATGACAACTGATAAATGAGTTGTGCTATATAAAAATCAGTGTCAAATTTTTTAAAGGTTGATTTAAGAAACTGTGATGCCGCTCAATATTTTTTCAATTTTATCAAAAGCATCATTGTCTTTAATGACGTAATACTCTGCTCCTTTTTGTAAAGTTTGCATAGCCACACCATAGCGTTCCTGTCCTGAAAGAAATATTACATGAATGTTTGGATTGTATTTCTTTATAGCTTTCAATATTTCCATACCATTAGATGCATCAGGATTTTTTGAATTCAGATAATAGTCAAGAATAATAACATCGGGATTTTCTGCTACATGCTTCAAACAATCTTCGCCTGTACTGAAAGTTAAAACCGTATTTGATGCATGCTGTCCAATTCTGTCACGAAGCATTTCAAGCATCATATTATCATCGTCAACGATAAATATTTTTAATGGTGTTGTTATCATTTTGTTTAGTGTCAAATGGAATACAAACCTACAATTTTTTTATAATATATAATTAGGCGTTCTGTGTCCGGCTTGTCGGTTGCCAAACACCACTTTTCACTCCTTTAAAATATCTGAACATACCCTTCAACATGGCAGCATTCATTACCAGGAAATGTGTATTTAGTCTGAGCAGTCCTACATGTATTTGAAACAAATTAAGTAGCCTGTCTGCCAGCAACAACATTAAACTTAGAGACATGGCTCCAAAAATTCCAAGACACAAAACGGGATTTATACCAACTGACAACCACCAAGCCGCAAAAGATGAGAAAAATAAAAGCAACATCAACACAGGACCTTTCCATCGCAAAACTTTATGGGACATAAAACAAAATCCAATACCTCTGCCCTTAAAAATCATCTTGCTAAACTTTGCCAGATTCTGAAAATTTCCTGTGGCAATACGTGTCTTTCTTCTATACTCTATCCAAAGATTATGCGATGCCTCCTCATAAACAATAGCCTTAAGCGAACTTACACTATGATAACCTTGCTCCAGTATTTTCATGCAGACATAGAAATCATCAACCAAAAAATTTGCCGGAATGTCACTGAATAAACTTTTCCTTATTGCATAACATCCACCAAAAGGTCCCATCATACTTCCCCATATTTCACCTTCGGCATACTTGGTTAAGACTTCTGTTTGAATATACTGTTTCTCCTGTGATGAAATTCCGCTTTTCATCAATCCTATATTCACCATGTTGCTATCAACCAATCCAACCTCTGCTACAGTAAATCTATTCATCATTGATGAAATTGCTTCAGCGTCAAACATTACATTGGCATCAGTAATAATTAAAAACTCACCTTTACTATGTTTTACTAATTGATTGATGATAGCAGGTTTCCCTGTTCTGCTGTTGAATCGTATAAACTTTACCTGCGGATGATTTTGTGAAAATTCCTGCACCAACACATCAGTACCATCATTGGAACAATCGGAGCCTACAATTATTTCCAATTTATCTGATGGATAATTGCTTTTGATGACACTTTCGAGCTTCTGTATAATAACTTTCTCTTCATTGTAAGCAGCCATCACAACACTGACCATCGGCTTAAATAAATTATCTGCAACTTCTTCTTTTACCTCAGTCTTTAACTTTAAAAGTAAACGCATGAGTAATGGAAACAGCACATAAGTATGCAAAAGTCCCAATAGCGAAATCCAGAAAATAATAGCAACAACTGTATTCATCAATTGTGCAAAGGTCAACATTTTAACTTCAAATAATGTACATTTTACTTATCTTTTTGTCGCTTTATATGAATAAAAAGAGGACTTTTGCAGCCTTAATTTTTGTTTGCATGCGGTTTATTATTTCTTTCGTTATTCTTTTTACAGTTCACTATTCCGCTTATAGTCAGGAAAGGCGTGGCCCCTTTGTTAAAACAGACCTTTTTACACTTGACCGCGACAGAGTGATTGACGGTGGCATTTTTAGTTATAGAATTGCTGTAGATGCCGATGAAATAATTGCATTCAACTCCTGTAATCAGCCTTATGTTTTTTTAATTAACAATCGGGGAACCATACTTGAAGAAATTAAACTTCCCTATGAAGGTTGTCTGCGTAATATGGAGTTTGATGAGTTTGATAACCTGATGATGATGGACAATGAAGAAACCCGAATCTTCAAATATGTCCGTAAAACAAAAAAAATAGAAATCATTGCTTACAACAAACCCGAAGACTGGTATAAAAGCCTGAATCATTTTTATCGCTTTTTTGAAATAGCTTCTATTCCTACTTACTACAACAATCCCGACTACTACCAGGATTTTTATAAAACACGGTTTCATTATTCTTATAACCTTTGGCTCAACTATCAGGATGGCTATATCTATCAGTTTGCTTATAATTTTATCAAGAAAGTTGGCAACAGAAAAACCTATCTTGCATTAAAGCGCAGCGATCTTTGGTTCAGCGACAGACTTACAAATAAATGCAAACCACTTTTAGTTGATCTGGAAAAAGAAACCGCAGTATATTTCGATCGTTCATTGACTTTATATTTTGAAGATTTTAAAAACCACACTTTACAGACTTGGCCTTTGGCTGAAGGGCATGATGAAGCAGTGCAGTTAGATTATGCTACCAACATCAAACAAAAGAAAGTATGGGGTGTTAGCACTTTTGATAATAAACATCTGACAATCTCAGTTTGGGAAATCAAATAGTGCGCGTTACTCTTTTCTGAAATTAAAGTAAAAAATCATCAGTGAGCCTATTGCTGCCGGCACTGCCAGATTAATTAGCCAGAGTGCAAATGATGCCATAAGAACAGCCTCATCATTTTGAATAAATGGTGCTACAACCATCAATGCAACTGATCCTCTTATGGCAAACTCTGTCAGTGCAAGTGTTGGAACCAATGCCTGAATAAAAAAGATTAGTGCTACTATGACCATCATGGATGGAACCACCGGAATACCGGAAACTAGAAATAATAACATGTACTGAAAAGCAAAAACTGAATAGCGCAGCAAGGATAGAAAAAGTATTTGCATCATTTCTTTGTTTGAATAATTTTCAAGATGCATGACATATTCAGGAAATCGCTGTCGAACAAAATTCAGCAAAGGCATTTTAAAAACAACTCTTATATATGGAAAAGAAATAAAAAGTATCAATGCAAAAACAAATGAAGCAACACGTGTTGTAACAACTAAACTTTCATTCCATTGCACATAATGTTGTAATGACAAAGCCATTGCAGCAAGCCCACAACATAAGGTAACAATAAGCTGACTGATATTTCCAACAAAAGTTGAAAGCAGCGATGCTATACGAACTGATACAGGCAAAAAGAGCATTCTGCCTGCATAGTCACCTACACGATTTGGTGTGAAAAAACTGACTGTAGCTCCTGCAAAAACAGCACTAAGGCTTCTCACGAAACTTAGTTTGGTGAGTTTATTTATTAAGAACTTCCATTTTATAGCCTCTATACTCCAGTTCAACAACATCAGTATTATTACAGATATGAGAATGGAATAAACACCTTCTGTATGTATCCTAGTATTCACAAAACCGAAAAACGACATCTCATTCTCACGGTGCATAACTTTATGAACAATGAACCAAAGAGAAAACAATGCAATTACTGCTTTCAGTAAAAACTGTAGCACACTTTTAATCTTTATTTTTGAACCTTCCAAGCAATTACAGATTATAGTGCAAGTTTAAAAAATAAGCAGTAACAGCGTTCATGTCAGAAAGCGAAAAAATAATTCTAGGAATAGATCCGGGCACCAATGTAATGGGATATGGAGTACTCGTTATTTCCGGAACAGAAATGAAATTAGAGACAGCCGGTATTATTCATCTCGAAAAGTTTGATAATCATCCTCTGAAACTGAAACATATTTTTGAGAAAACACTACGGCTTATTGAAAGTTATTTACCTGATGAAATGGCTATTGAAGCTCCGTTTTTTGGTAAAAATGTGCAGTCTATGCTTAAGTTGGGCAGGGCACAGGGAGTTGCACTTGCTGCCGCTCTATTCAAAAATATTCCTGTATTTGAATACAGTCCAAAAAAAATTAAACAATCTGTCACCGGAAATGGTAGTGCCACCAAGGAGCAGGTAGCTGCTATGCTTCAGCAACTGTTGCATTTTGAGGAAATGCCTAAATATTTAGATGCTACCGATGGGCTGGCTGCTGCAGTATGTCATCACTTTCAGAAAAACTCAGGGCAAAGTCAGCTTTCCGGAAGTAAAAGCAAAGGATGGCAAAAATTTATTTCAGAAAATCCGGATAAACTAATCGGATAGTGAAAAGAAACTTACGCTGATTATCTGAATAATGGAAATGCCTGCGGATTTACAGCGTGCATTAATTCATACACCGTATTAAAAACATCTTCAGCATTAGGCTTCGAGAAATAATCTCCATCGCTTCCGTATGCCGGACGATGTTCTTTTGCCGTAAGGGTTACAGGAGGTGTTTCCAAAAATTCAAATGCTTTTTGATTTTCTATAACCTGTTGCATCATGTATGCTGTTGCACCGCCCGGCACATCTTCATCAAAGAAAACAACCTTATTTGTTTTTTGAATAGATTCTGCAATGATGTGATGGATGTCAAATGGTATAAGTGACTGTACATCTATCAACTCCACGCTTATGCCACACTGCTGCAGTTGTTTTATTGCTTCCTGCGCAACTCTAACACATGATCCGTAAGTTACAAGAGTAACATCATTACCTTCTTCAAGAATTTCAGGCACACCTACCGGCACTGTAAATTCACCAAGATTTTGAGGGAGTTTTTCTTTTAGTCTGTAGCCATTCAATGGTTCTATCACTAATGCAGGGTCATCACATTGCAACAACAAATTATAAAATCCTGCTGCCTGTGTCATGTTACGTGGAACAAGTACAAGCATGCCACGCAAAGCACCAAGAATAAACTGCATGGGTGAACCTGAATGCCATATCCCTTCTAACCTGTGCCCACGAGTGCTGACAATGAGTGGCGCTTTCTGTCCTGCTTTGGTGCGATAGCGCAAACAAGCTAAATCATCCGATAAAATTTGTATTGCATAAGCCAAATAATCGAGATATTGAATTTCTGCAAGAGGTCTTAAGCCACGCACAGCCATTCCTATTCCCTGACCTGCAATTGTTGCTTCGCGGATACCTACATCAAAAACACGGTGCTCACCGTACTTTGCCTGCATGCCTGCAAAAGTTTGGTTTACGCCACCAATTGTTCCTACATCTTCTCCAAAAGCAATGTATTCCGGATAGCGACTAAAAAGAATGTCATGATTTGCAAGAAGTACCTCTCGACCGTCAACCATGTTTGCCTCTGAAGAATAAACAGCCTTAACTTCGGCAATGCCCAATGCGCTGCCAATACCTTCTGCATAAAGTTGTGAGCTGTAACGATCAAAATTCAATTGATGCCATTGGCGGTACCATTGCTTCAGTGTTTCCAGCTCAGCACTATTTTCACCACGTAGTGTAAACAACACTTGTTGAACAAAAACCGCAATATCTCTTCTTTCGCAATTGGTGTTACTCTTAATCTCTTCAACTGCCTTATTCAGAAAAACACCATTCGAGCTTTTACTTATTGCTGCTTCTGCCAGTGATAATGCCTGTTGTCTTTCAGCATTAATTTCAGAAGTAAAATTATCCCATGCCTGCTTCTTACCGTCATTAACAAATTTTTTAGCTTCAGTATCAATAGCATCAAGGTCTTGCTCAGTTGCAATAGCAGATTGCACCATGAACTCACGCATTTTTCTAAGACAGTCAAACTCTTCTTCCCACATCAAACGTTCTTTAGACTTGTATCGCTCATGTGATCCTGATGTTGAATGACCCTGAGGCTGTGTCATCTGTTGTATATGCACCATAACCGGCACATGCTCTGTACGTGCAATTTTAGCTGCCTGCTCATAGGCATCACACAGCTCTGCATAATCCCAACCCTTGGCTTTGATAATTTCGTAACCGGGTTTTTCTTGAGTACGTGCAAATCCTTGCAATGCTTCACTGATACTTTGTTTTGTTGTTTGATATTTATTGGGCACAGAAATACCATAACCATCATCCCAAATACTGATAACCATTGGCACCTGCAAAACCCCTGCAGCATTTATGGTTTCAAAAAACAAGCCTTCTGATGTGCTGGCATCACCAATAGTTCCAAAAGCAACTTCATTGCCATTAACAGAAAAATTTTTAAACTTATCCGATTTGAGTTCCGGATTATTGCGATAGAATTTAGAAGCTAAAGCAAGCCCCAGTAATCGTGGCATCTGACCTGCAGTTGGTGATATATCGGCAGAAGAATTTTTTGATTGTGTTTGATTTTTCCAACTGCCATCATCATTCAGTAATCGTGTTGCGTAGTGTCCATTCATGGCGCGACCAGCTGTTGCAGGCTCTGCTGCTACTGAGGGATGCGCATAAAGCTGAGCAAAAAACTCCTGAACTGTGAGTAAGCCTGCTGCCATCATAAATGTCTGATCGCGATAGTAACCGGAACGGAAATCGCCATTTTGGAAAACCTTAGCCATAGCTATCTGTGCCACCTCTTTTCCATCGCCAAAAATGCCAAACTTTGCCTTGCCTGTCAGCACTTCTCTGCGTCCCAACAAACTGGTTTCTCTGCTGATACGTCCTAAACGATAGTCGTTAAGTACCCTCTGTCTGAACTCTTCAAATGAAAGCTCCTTGTTTTCTGTAACAACTGTCTGATCGGCCATAATCTCACTTTTAGTTCTTTACAAAAGTATAAATTACCGGTAAAATCTGAAAGTAACTGCACAACTATTTTCTCGAAAACTCTGCTATTTTTGTCCTGATTTTATACAATTTCAAAAACTGCTTTTATACATAAATTATGAGAACAATACTATCATTAATACTCCTGCTTATTTCTACAATGTTATTCGCACAGGAAAAACCGGAGTTGGGCAACAATATTTTCTCCATTACACCCATGACGATTATTTCTAACGAACCTATGGACAACAACACTGATGTTGCAATAGGAATAAATTATGAAAGAATTGTTTCCAATGGATTAATTGGCATTCAGCTTCCTGTGAATTTGTCACTGCGAAATCCGGGATTTTTTTATTTCATGCCTACCATAAAACTTTATCCTACAAAGCAAGGTGTGGTGCGATATGCTGTAGGACCTCAATTCTATTTTGCAAGTGGACAAGTGGAGCATAGCCGTACAGAAAGTGTTTGGAATGGAAATCAATATATATACACAAGATACAAGCATTCCGACAACCATACACAATTAGGCTTTATGATCAACAACAGCTTAAATGTTACAATTTCTAAAACCCTGTATTTAGGAATGGATCTGGGCATTGGCATAAACTATTTTGATTCTGCCAGTGAAGACGAAGAAACTAACAATGACAGTTTTGATACCACCCCTATTTCGCCCAGTGTAAAATTCAGCTTTGCTATGGGATATCGTTTTTAAAATCAACAAGGCTGTTGATTTCTTAACCCCCGTTTTTCACAACTACATTTTTTAGTTCAACCTATTTTGCAAGGTTCAACAATTCGCTAAATTCCGGTTTCCGAATAATCAAATCTGCATGGTGGTTGAGTAGCTCATCTTTAGAGCAAAATGCAATGCCTAAGCCAGCCTCCTTAATCATGCAAAGATCATTCATACTATCTCCAATCGCTACACTGTTTTCTTTCTTAATATTATACTTCTCTAATAGTTTATGGAGGGCATTGGTTTTGCATAATACATGCTTGCATGAGCTGTTTTCATTGTTTACAAAAAAAGATGGGATTTTTACCTCTCCTGTACAAATGCTTTTGGAAAACTCCAATTCGTTTGACAATGAAAAATCCATCCTTAATTTATTTTTGACATGATTGGTGATGCAATCATAACTATCAGAAATAATACCTACAACATAACCCCGAATCTTTAAATTATCAATAATCTTCTCGGTGTCTGCAACAATATCTATGCTGTCTGCAACATCAATCAGTTCATCAATAGTTCTATTCTTTAAAAGCTTGGCAATTCTTTTGGTCAGGATGGTACTATCTGTTTCAGACGAGCGAATATCCATTAACTGTGCCTTAAAATTAAACTTATCTGCACAGGTATCAATAAACCGTCCTCGCAATATTGTATTATCCATGTCAAAAACAATCAGTTTGCTGAGCGATTCTTGTTGACTTGCCAATGCAAAATCCATTTGTGACCTAATTTCATTTAACACGCCAAACTCTTCAAAATTATAGTGCGGACTGTTGGATGATGAGGCTTTTAAGATGATCGTTTGTGCAACCTCTTTGCTCATTTTTCCCAAAGCCTGCCAGGGTTTACTTTTATTTTCAATATACCCAATATCTACCTCCTGAATATTAGCATGCATTAAGTGCATATCAATTAGTAACCCTATATCTACACCATAGTCTTCTCTGAAGTCTAACTTTTGAAGCAATGATTTCTTACTGGCTATCATACCACTCAAAGGCTGCTGAAATTGCAACAGTTCAGGAAAAAAAATACTCAACATTGGTTTTGCTACAAGCTCTGTTACACGTCCTGCATTTCTGTTAAAAGAAGATTTCACAAAATCAGCACCACCTTGTAAAATTGGTTCTGTTAACAGTTTAATTGTAAAATGAGGATAAGGGTTAATGTCTGCATCTAAAAAAACAACCACTTCATTGGTAGCAAACATCACCCCTTCACGCATAGAGCCCCCTTTCCCAATTCGAGTACTTGTAATGACACGTGCACCACTATCCTGAGCAATCCTTACAGTGTTATCAATTGACTTGTCATCAACTACAAGCACCTCTGTTACTAATGAATACTGCTTTGCAAATTTTATCACATTGGCAACATTCTCTTCTTCGTTGAGTGTTGGTATAATAACTGTAATCATCCTATTCTAACATTTAATTTAACTATTTAGTTTAGTATTTTTTTTGATTTTATGATTGTGGTATTTGTCAGATTGCTAATATAGTTAAATTAGCCCCTGTAATTTTGCAAATATGCCCTTTAATTTAAATCTAAAAAAAATAAATATCAGATACATTCTATCGTTTCTTCTTTTTCTCAGCTATTTTACATCTTTTGCGAACACAGATACACTTACATTTTTTGGATCAAAGCCGGCTAAGCAAGATACCATTTATAGTCTGAATGTAATAAACAACTTTAAGTGGCGTGTTAAAGTTTATAGTAAAGAAGGCATTGTTAACTCCTTTACAACAACCAGCATTGACACATTTATGTTTCGTAATCATGAGCCTGAAGGACTTTTACTCTCAACAACATTTTTAGTTGACAGCAACATGCTCAATAAAGTGAAATACCTTTTTTATAGTACTAATGGTTCGGTTAAAGTGCTTCTGAACAATACTACCATTNNAATGGGCAAAAGAAAATCAATTGGAAAATCAAAGAGATGAGGTCAGACATTATGCTGTCGCTACGTTTTATTTTTCGTTTGCTGTAGTCTTGATTTTATTTTACTTCTTTATCAGAAATAAAGAATATTTGTTTTTTGGTCTTTATTGTTTAGCCACTGCGATTCAGTACCTAACCAATGTTTTAACTCAATCACCCGTTGTTGGTGTAATTTCAACTTATTCTTTTTTGATTTCTTTGGAATTGCTGGCTATTTTCATGGCATTAGCTATAAACAATATTAATAAAACAAAAACGCCACTTCTCATCATGTGTCTGGTGATGTTAATTGCTTTACTTATTCCTAACGACATCATCTTTACAATTAATTTTGTTCGCAACATTGAANNTAGGGCTGATATTACTTATTCTTCCAATCATATATACGGCTTCCAAGAATATGTATCAACAAAATACCTCCTCAGATATTTTGACTTTATTTTTTACAATAAGCCCATTGATTTATCCTATAATGGTTGCCATTGTACTTGCCAGACGCTACGGACAAAATCAACAGCAGCTCATTGAACAAGTTGTTACTATTAAAAAACTTGGGGAAGAAAATCTGCTGAAGGAAACCGAAAAGAAAAATATTCTGGCACAACAAAACATTTTACTTGAAAACAAAGTAACGGAAAGAACCTTTGAACTTGAAGAAAAAAACAAAGAAATCCTAAGCAAAAACAAAGAAATTACTGATAGTCTGATTTATGCCAAACGAATTCAGGCTGCTGTTCTTCCAAACTTAAATACCGTTTACAAAATACTTGACCAATCATTTATTCTCTATATTCCAAAAGATATTGTCAGTGGCGATTTTTATGAGTTTACACAGAAAAATAACAAGCACATTATTGCCGCAGCCGATTGCACAGGTCATGGTGTGGCAGGTGCATTTATGAGTATTATCGGAAGTTCATTGATTAAATCTATCATCAACGAAAAAAACATCACTACACCTTCAGGTATTTTAGACGCGTTGAACGAAGGCATTATTCATTCGCTCAAACAACATGAAAGCGAAACACATGATGGAATGGATATTTCTATCTGTTCTCTTGATATAGAAAAAATGAGTTTAGAATTTGCTGGCGCCAACAGACCATTGTGGTTAATCAGAAATAGTGAACTTATTGTTTATGCAGCAGACAAATTTCCTATTGGTGGATTGCAAATAAAACACAACAATCAGTTTACAAATCACCAGATTAAAATACAGCAAAAAGATACCATATATCTTTTTTCAGATGGTTATGCTGATCAGTTTGGTGGTGAACAGGGCAAAAAATTAATGACTAAAAAGCTAAAAGAAATTTTAGTTTCTATTCAGCACCTTGGCATGAGTGAGCAAAAAGTTTATTTACAGAATTATTTTAATGCGTGGAAAGGAAATCACGAGCAAGTTGATGATGTTTTAATAATCGGTATCAGAGTTTAAAAATTCCTGTACTAAGAAAAATCACACCTACATCGTCTTTAATTCAGCTACCAATTCAGTCAATGCTTTTTTTGCATCACCAAAAAGCATACTCGTTTTTGGGTCATAAAACAGCAGGTTATCAATACCGGCATATCCGGCATTCATCGAGCGTTTGTTTACGATAATATGTTTTGCTTTATCTACTTCCAATATTGGCATGCCGTAAATTGGTGATGATGGATCTGTTTTTGCTGCAGGATTTACAACGTCATTTGCGCCAACAACCAACACTACATCTGTTTGTTCCAGTTCAGGATTTATCTCTTCCATCTCCACTAACTTACCATAATCAACATTACTTTCTGCCAGCAACACATTCATGTGCCCGGGCATACGACCTGCAACCGGGTGAATAGCATATTTTACTTCAACACCACGTTCTTCCAACAACATTTCCAGTTCGTGAATGATATGTTGTGCCTGTGCTACTGCCAATCCATAGCCGGGAACTATTACAACTTTCTTAGAATAATTAAGCAATACGGCAGCATCAGCAACAGACATATCCTTAATACTTCCTTTAACATCAGGTCCATCACCTGCTGAAGCACCTCCTCCACCAAAAGCTCCAAATATTACATTGCTCAAAGGACGGTTCATTGCCTTACACATCACTAATGTTAACAAGGTTCCTGCAGAACCTACAAGAATACCTCCTGTTAGCATCACTTTATTATCATAAAGGAAACCACCGAATGCTGCTGCCAATCCTGTGAATGAGTTAAGCAATGAAATTACCACAGGCATATCGGCACCACCAATTGGAATGGTAAACAAAATTCCATAAATCAACGCTGCTGCAAACAATAAATACAACAATGTTGAACTTTCCGTTCCACTAAAAATCATGTATGCACCGAAAGCAAATACGCCTATCATGACCAGTGTGTTTATAATGTTGTACGATGGTAAACGAACAGGCTTGTTCATGGTACCATTCAACTTTAAAAACGCAATTACACTTCCTGAAAAAGACACACTACCAATGATCAACCCAAGTACAATTGCAATCAAAGCACCTGTGTTTCCTGTATTATGATGAAACTCCATGAGGCCAATAAGCGCAGCACAGGCACCACCCATACCATTGAACATGGATACCAATTCAGGCATTTTTGTCATCTGAACTTTTTTGGCAGTAAGCCAGCCAATGATTGTTCCGATAATGATTGCAGCAAAAATTAAGCTGTAAATAAAACCTGGTGTTTCAACCTGCTCAAATGCTACACCGGTTTCAGTTTGTACTTTATTGACATGAATAAATATTGATGCAATAATCGCCAAGGTCATACCTACTGCGGCAATGAGATTACCGTTACGAGCAGTCTTGGCATTCCCCATACGTTTAAGTCCAATGATAAACGTAGCAGATGCAATAATGTATGTAATTGTACGAATGTTATATAATACTTCAGGTGTCATGCGCTGATTTCTTAAATTCTTTTTTGTGGTTTTATTTTTTCTTAAACATTTCCAACATGCGGTCTGTTACAACAAATCCACCCACCACATTGAGTGTACCGAGCACTACAGCCAAAAATCCTAATGACAGTGCTACATAGTCATTGGCATCAACATTGAGCATTACTATTATAGCTCCTACAATAACAACTCCATGTATGGCATTGGCACCGGACATCAGTGGAGTATGTAATACTGTCGGTACTCCGCCAATGACTTCTATACCCACAAATACAGAAAGAATAATAAAAAATATAATCTCCTGATGCGTTCCTATAAAATTGATTATTTCAGTCATGTTTTTTTTGCTTTTAATTATTGAATCAAGATTTTACAATTAAACTTCCTTTTGTTATTTCTTCTTCCATCTCCCACTTAAATCCGTCTTTTGTGGTTAAGTGAAGTAAAAATGTCTGAATATTCTTTGCATATAAATCACTTGCATTCATCGGCAACAAACTTGGTATATTACTTTCACCAATAATTGTCACACCATTTTTCTGAACGGTTTGATTTAACTCACTTCCGGTAACATTTCCTCCCTGTTCAACAGCCATATCTAAAATGACTGAACCATTTTTCATACTCTTTACCATCTCCTCTGTAACTAACAATGGCGCTTTCTTACCGGGGATTAATGCAGTGGTAATTACAATGTCTGCTTCTTTGATGTGTTTGGCTACTAATTCCTGTTGTCTTTTCAAGAATTCTTCTGAAACACCTTTCACATATCCGCCTTCAATTTTTATACTGTCATCGCCTTTTACTTCAATAAACTTTCCACCGAGTGACTGAACCTGTTCTTTAGTCTCCGGTCTGATGTCGCTAACTTCAACAACTGCACCCAATCGTTTTGCTGTAGCAATTGCCTGCAAGCCTGCAACTCCGGCACCAAATATTACAACCTTTGAGGGGCGAATGGTTCCTGCAGCAGTTGTCATCATTGGCAAAATTTTACCTAATGTATCTGCACATAAAATAACAGCTTTATATCCGGCAAGGTTTGCCTGAGAACTTAAAGCATCCATTTTCTGCGCTCTGGAAATACGTGGAATAGCATCCATTGAAAACGCATTGATACCTGCTTGCTTACAAGCTTCCACTAAATCTGCATTGGTAGCAGCCCACATAAATGAAATGAGTGTAGCACCCTTTTTCATCTGTGCAATCTCAGCCGGTTGCGGTGCATTAACCTTCAACACTACATCACTTCCATATACTTGTGCCTTGCCGCCAAGTGCTGCACCTGCATTTTTATATTGGTCGTTGGTATAAAAAGAAGCCTCACCGGCACCCTCTTCAACAACAACATTGTAGCCGGAAGCTACTAAACTTTTAACAACATCAGGGGTTAGTGCTACTCGCCTTTCGCGATTTTTTAACTCCTTGGGTACGCCTAAAATCATGCCCTTAATTTTTTGATTAACAATTTATCAGAAAGCGGTGCAAAGAAAATAATTTTCGGCTTATATGCAATCTCTTATCAATGTTGTCCGTTGTTAATAAAACTCCCTGCCAGAGCAAAATAGTGAACATCATACTCAATAATTTTGACACCAAGAACCTCTAAAAACAATATGGCTAAGTTTACACCACAGTATTTAAAAAAATTAGAAGAGCATTTACAGGAAAACGGCTACGATGTACGCTACGAAAAAGGCAACTTTAAAAATGGTTATTGTTTGCTGGAATCCAAAAAGTTAGTCATGGTAAATAAATTTTCTGCCATGGAAACACGATGCAGTGCCTTGCTTGAAATAATCAACCTTCTTGAATCGCAACAATTACTCAGCAACAAAAGGCAGGAGTTGTTTGCAGCAATGGAAAATCCCGAACCACAGGTAGTTACCATACCTCATTCATCAGAATCTGAACATTGAAAATAACTTTTTTGGGTACAGGCACTTCGCAAGGCGTTCCGGTAATAGCCTGCAATTGCAATGTATGTCAAAGTTCAGATTTGCGCGACAAGCGATTGCGCACTTCCATTCATATTCAGCATAAGAACAGCAGTTTTGTCATTGACTCCGGCCCCGATTTCAGGCAACAGATGCTGCGGGCGCAGATAAAGAACCTTACTGCATTAATATTTACCCACGAGCATAAAGATCACGTGGCAGGTATGGACGACATCAGGGCATTCAACTATGTGTTGCAGAAAAAAATTGACATCTATGCTACTTTGCGTGTTCAGGAAGCATTGGTAAGAGAGTTTCCCTATGTTTTTCATGACTTTAAATATCCGGGTGTGCCCGAAGTGAATATGATTACCATTGATGAGCACCCTTTTAATATTGAAGGACTTGAGTTTATTCCCATTGAAGTGCTGCATTACAAATTACCTGTCAATGCCTATAGGGTTGGTGATTTTACTTACATAACAGATGCCAACTTCATTTCAGAAAAAGAAAAAGATAAAATAAAAGGCAGTCGCATTGTAGTTATCAATGCTTTGAGACGCGAAAAACATGTTTCTCATTTTAATCTTGAAGAAGCGCTTGAGTTGATTAAAGAATTGAAGCCCGAAAAGGCCTACCTCACACACATTAGTCATCAACTTGGAAAACACAGCGATGTAGAGAAGGAATTGCCACCAAATGTGTTTTTAGCTTACGATGGTTTTGAAATAGAAATGTCATAAGATTAAACCTTATGGACTTTAAAACGTTATTGTCTTACTTTTGCACATAATTTTTCCACTATGCAGGTTACTATTGATTCCAATTCAGGCTTTTGCTTTGGTGTTGTATATGCTATTCAGCAAGCCGAAGAAGAGTTGGATGTGAACGGGCATTTATACTGTCTTGGCGACATTGTACATAATAACATGGAGGTTGACAGACTTAAAGGCAAAGGCCTGGAAATAATCAATCATGAACAATTGCAGCAGCTTTACAACTGTAAAGTGCTTATTCGTGCACATGGCGAACCACCTTCAACATATCAAACGGCAATTAAAAACAATATTGAGCTTATTGACGCATCTTGTCCTGTTGTATTGAAGTTACAAAATCGTGTCAGAGGCAGCTATGATGAAATCACAGATACAGGAAATGGCCAAGTGGTGATTTATGGTGAGAAAGGTCATGCTGAAGTGAATGGCTTGGTGGGGCAGACAGGAGGTAAAGCCATTGTGGTTAAAACTGAAGAAGATCTTGATCAGATTGATTTCAATAAACCGGTTCATTTTTTCTCTCAGACAACAAAAAGTACACTCGGCTTTGAGCAGATGCAAAAAACCATTCAGCAACGAATAGTTAAACAAAAAGGCTCGCTTGAAGAAACCGATTTTATTACCAACGACACTTTATGCCGTCAGGTCAGCAACCGCGAACCACAGATGCGCAGATTTTCAACACAACATGATGTTGTAATTTTTGTAAGCGGAAAAAAATCATCAAACGGAAAAGCGTTGTACAGTGTCTGTAAAGCTACCAACGACAATAGTTATTTTATTTCATCGGCAGAAGAGTTGGATGCCACATGGTTTAAGGGAATTAATTCTGTAGGTATTTGTGGAGCCACCTCAACACCACTATGGCTGATGAAGGAGGTTAAAAATGCCATTGAAAAAATTACAGTCTAATCATTTTTATTTTCTTCTGATTTAAAATCCGGCATAAAACAAACGAGGCTGCTTCGTAACCGAAGCAGCCTCGTTTGTTTCAAACCAATTCAATTATTGCTTTATCAGCTTGCGTTGCATATTGCCGCTTTCTGATTGTATGTTTAACATATAAACACCAGAAGCCATTTTTGACACATCTAAAGTATAGTTGTTCATTCCTGAAGTTACTTGCACATTTTGATTGATTACAAGTTTACCGGAGTAATCCATCATCGAAACTTTTATCAACTCTGTTGTTGTTGATTGATATGAAATGTTTACCATATCATTTGCAGGATTAGNNCTGTTTCAATTCCTGCTTCGCGGCAGTTGTCTAAAACAACATTAAACACTTTAGTTCCCGATCCACATGAATTTGATGCCATCAGCATTACAGCACCATTTCCTGTTGTCCAGTCAAGTGTAAGTGAACTTGAGTTACCACCACCGGAAACATAATTGGCAGATGTTTCAGGGTATGTCCAACTTAAGGTATATGCACCGGTTACGTTGGAAATGTTAGCATTAAACTCAACTCCTGCAGTGTTTGGACACCATGTATTTGGTGTTGCAGTTATTGAAGCCGGAGTATTTGGCGCACCTTTAATTGCAGTACAACGTGTACTGCTTGTTCCGCATGCATTGGATGCACTCACACAAACCTGTCCTGTTGTTAAAGCACCGAAATCAATTGTTACTGCATTATTTCCATTACCATTAACAGTTCCGGGTGCTGTCCAGTTATAGCTTGTTACACCTGCCATTATTGGTGTTGAAAATGGTTCTGTCTGATTACACAAACCATTGGTTCCACCGGTTATAGTTGCAGGCACTGCAGGCAATCCGGGAGAAACACTTTTACATTTAGTAGGTGCAACTACTCCACAGATGCTGGTAGCTGTCATACAGATATTACCTGTGTTGTTATAATTAGAATTAAAGTCAACGGTAATAGTATTTGTACCTTGTCCACTGTTTATAGAAGCATTGGCAGGCACTGTCCAGTTATAAGTAGCCACACCGGGTGTTGCTGTAACATTAAAATTAAGCGATGCATTAGGGCAAGCTTTAAAGGTACCTGCCAGCACTGTACTTAAAGGAGTTGCTGATGTTGTTATTGCCATGCATTTTGTTGCACTGGTAAAACATCCCACTTTTGAAGCAACACAAAGTGTACCACCTGTCCATGCAGGACCAAAGTTTACGGTAACACTGTTTGTATTTCCTGTTACTGAAGCATCGCCACTTATTGACCACACATATTCTGTAGCACCATCAACAGCAGTTGCTGTATAAGTATCTGAGGTGCTGGCACAGGCAGTTTTAAGTCCGCTGATAGCAGAAGGAACAGAAGTAGCTCTTCTGATTAATACCGGACGATAGGCTGATGTACCACAAACATTTGTTGCATCAACACGAATGACATAGGTTGAGTTTGAAGTGGTACCAAACTGAACGTCCATAGTGTTAGTTCCATTGGCACTTAAAAATGTGACTCCGTTAACACCCGTACCCAAATACCAGTTGTAAGAATCGGCACCTGTACTGCTTGTACTTAAGGTATAGCTTCCTGTTGGAGGACATACATTGGCAGGGGCGCCTGCAATAACATCCGGTTGTGCCGGAGTACCACCTACAACATTAATCACAGTAGTATTATTAGTAGAAATATTGCTGCTGCAATAAGATGAAGTTAAATTGGTAACTGTAATTGTGCTGTTACCTGCTGAAGTTAAACCTGTGGCAGTAAATGATCCTGTTCCTGCTGTAAGCACTGACATAGAAGCGGTAAGATTAGATCCTGAAGGAAGACTTCTATCGTAAGTAACTATATAATCACCAATGGGCAATGTTGCAGCACTACCAGTTAAAGTAATGACACTACTTGGCGAAGAAATGCAAATTGGACTTGTGCCATTAGTTGCTGTAAGGCTGAAGGTAGCGCATGTATATGTAACTTTTACCTGACCTCTATAACCATCACCACCTGATCTGTTACCACCAAAAAATCCACTTTTTGCACCGCCACCACCGGCAGATAGGCCTGTAGCATCATGCCCATCTCCATTACTACTTCTTCCATTGGCACCTGTACCTCCGCCACCGGAACCACCGGAACCACCGGTTGAACCTGATGCATTACCTCCATTGCCCGTTGCTCCTGCACCACCACCGCCTCCGCCTGAATTTCCACCGGAACCTGCTGCACCGGAACCTCCGTTTTGAGTACCTGTTGTTATACCACCACCCGCACCATTCGGTGCCTTTTTACCAGCTTTGCCACCATTGGCTGTTACCAAACCACCAAAATCGGAATTACCCCCATTATTTCCATCAGCTACAGAAACTCCTAAGCCACCGGCACCTACCGTAACAGAAATGGCAGCACCGGGAGTAACCCCAACTGAAATATTTTTTACATAAGCACCACCGCCTCCACCTCCTGCTGCTACATTGCCAAGTGCAGGTGCAGCACCACCACCTGCACCACCACCGCCCCAGGCTTCTACCTTCACTGTGGTTACCCCGGCAGGAACAGTAAATGTTCCATTTGCAGTATAAGTAATTGTTGTTTGTGCATTAATGTCACTTGCCGTAAACATTAATGCTGTGACGAAGGTTAACTTCATCAGGTTTGCGATTCCTTTCATTTTGTAACTGTTTTTAATTGTTATTGATTGTTTTTCAAAAATTAGTTCATGCAAATTAGGAAAGCTCGTTTCCCCAAAACACGTGTTTTGGGCGAAAGACAAAATAATATGGGTAAATTTAACCTAACCAATGCCTGTTATTATAACTCAAACCATTTGATTACTAACAGTGTAGAACAATTTCGACACTGTATCATGAGGTTGGATTAACTGAAATTTTTATTAAATGCTGCCATAACAATTCAACCCCTTGTGGCATTGCCGAAGTAAGTTACATCAAAAAATTAAACAGTTACTTCTGCTTAAAAATACTACTAAAATCCNNGCACGCTCACCCATCATCAATTTTAAAACACCTGAAGGAATATGCACCAGAACACCTGGCATTTTCTGTGAGTTTCTTATTTGTTGTATCATATCTTTGGCCATCAATGGACATGGTGCTACGCCATTATAGATGCCATTTAGCTGATTATTTGACAGTAAATAAAAAAACAAACCACACAAATCATTAATTGAAATCCAACTCTGCCACTGATTGCCGTTTCCAAAAACAGGTGCTATAAAAAACCTAAAAGATTTCAATATTTCTTTCAGCATACCACCCTGCGGACTCATCACCAAACCAATTCTTACAATACAGGTTCTTATGCTTCTCTGTTCAAACATCAAGTGTTCAAGTTCCCATTGATGACATAGCTTTGCTAAGAAGGTATCTGCAGGCAAGGTGTTTTCTGTCAGATTAATGCCTTCGGGATAAACACCAATGGCAGATGCACCAATATATGCAGTAACCTGATTTTTGTGTTTGTAAACTAAATCAAACAATAGTTTGGTAGCATTTATCCTGCTGTTGTAAATTTCTGTTTTACGTTTATCTGACCAAGGCCTATCTACAATACCATCACCTGCCAGATTAATAATTGCATCTACGCCTTCCAGACAAGCATCATCAATCAAATTCGACTCTGTACTCCAATAAAATGTTTGTGCCCCTGAAACTGCTTTTTTGGTCCTGCTTAATATGTGCACTTCCATTCCATTCTGAATGAACAACTGTGTGAGCTGTTTGCCAATGAAACCACTGCCTCCGGCAATGAGTATGCGCTTGCAAGAATTCATATTGCTTTCAACAAATAAAATAATAAATTTGTTTGGACACAATAAGAAGGATATCTACATTGTTTTCATCGTAATAAAAACACTTTTGGCCCTTAAGTAAGCTGTGTAGAATAGTCGTGAATAGGTTTAGTGCACATTGCCAACATCACATTCACCTTACAGAAATAAAATTTATCTATTTTTGAAAGCCCTTTAAAATTCAACAAAGGCAGTTTACATTTTTAACCTCAATATTATGGATCGTTTTTTCGGAATTTTTGGTTTCCTCTTTATTCTGGGTATTGCCTACCTGATGTCTAACAACAAAAAAGCCATCAATCTGAGATTGGTATTAAGTGGTCTCGGATTACAAATAGTGTTGGCATTTTTTATTTTAAAAACCAGTATAGGCCAAATGATATTTCATAAGCTGGCCGATTTTATAACCAAGATTTTGGATTATGCACTGCGTGGTGGTGAGTTTGTGTTTGGTGCACTGATTAAAAAAGATATCATGGATCAGATTTTTGGACCTGCCAACAGTTTTATTTTCATGTTCAAGATTATGCCAACCATAATTTTTGTAGCCGTGCTGGTGAGTATTGCCTATCATATCGGCTTGATGCAACGTGTTGTTTCCATATTTGCTAAAGGAATGAAAGCAATCATGAACGTCAGTGGTGCCGAAGCCTTAAGCAATGTATCATCAGCATTTGTTGGACAAGTAGAAGCGCAGATCTTAATTAAACCCTACCTCAGCAAAATGACCATGAGCGAATTGCTGGCATCCATGACTGGCAGCATGGCCTGTATTGCCGGTGGTGTAATGGCTATTTATATTTCAATGGGTGTGCCGGCAGAATATTTACTGGCAGCCAGCATCATGGCTGCACCTGCAGCATTGGTGATTTCTAAAATAGTTTATCCTGAAACAGAAGAGTCAGAAACAAAAGGTACAGTTAAATTAGAAGTAAAAAAGACACATAGCAATCTGATGGATGCCATCTCTCACGGTGCAAGTGATGGACTTAAAGTTTCGCTGAATGTAATTGCCATGCTCATTGGTGTCATTGCGTTGATAGCGTTGATAGATGCCACACTTGGTTTTTGTGGACGGCATCTGACAGAATGGGGGCTTAGTCTAAGTGCCATCAATATAGATTTGTCTAAACTCAGTCTTAAAGAAATTCTGGGTGCTGTATTTTCAATTTTTGCTTATCTGATGGGTGTGCCTTCTCAGGATGTGCATATAGCGGGTCAGCTTTTGGGAACAAAGCTTGCCGTGAATGAATTTGTTGCCTATGTAGATTTTACAGCAGCAATGAAAACAATGTCGCCAAAGGCAATAACAATTTTAAGTATTGCACTTTGCGGATTTGCAAACTTCAGCTCTGTGGCTATTCAGGTAGGTGGCATTGGTGAACTTGCTCCATCGCGCAGAGCCGACCTGGCAAAACTAGGTTTAAAAGCATTGGTATGCGGAACATTAGCATCTTATCTTTCTGCAACATTGGCAGGTATTCTGATGTAACAACAAAATCATATTTCAGTTGTTGTAATTATGGAATAGCAATTTAGCTTGCATCTTTTTTAAAAACAACAATTATGTTCAGACTTACTTTTATTCTTCTGCTTTTATCCATAACATGCAAGGCACAACAGGATGCACAAATAACAGGTGTAATTTCTGATAATGACAACAAGGAGCCATTACCCGGTGTAATGATCAGCTATGGAACCAATGAACTTACACAAGCAGTTTTTACAGACGATAAAGGCAGCTTTAAAATAAGACCACTTGCACCCGGCAGTTACAACATCCGTTTTTCTATATTAGGATATGAAACATTAAGTACTACAGGTGTCAGAGTTTCTGACGGAGAAACTGTTGTACTTAACAAAACTTTAAACTTCAGCAATACGCTGCCCGTTGTTCGAAAAGAAGAATACAGAATTCCACTGATGCCACGTAATCCAAACACACCATTAGTCATCAGCTATGAAGACATAAAGTATGCCGTTGACAAAAACATTAATGCATTGGCTGCTTCTACAGCAAAAGTTTTTCAGGCCGATGCCGGAGAGCCAATAAGTATGTCCGGCTCGCGATATGGTACTGTAAAATATATTGTTGACGGAGTAATTACTGAAAATGAACCTAAGTTGCCGGGATGTGCTATTGAGCAGATTAGCATTTACAACAGCAGTATTCCTGCTTGCTATGGCGATGCTACAGGCGGTATAATTGTTATTACTTCAAAAAGTTATCGTTTCTGAAAAACTATGTTGTAATTTCAGGCTTGCATGTTGTTTTAAAGCGATGTAAAAGTAAAACCATCATACCAAACAATAGAAATGCTGTTGCCTGATGAACAACACCTAACCAAACCGGCACGCCATAAAGCAAAGTAAAAACACCAAGTATGAATTGAAGCACCACTAAAGCAGGTAATAACCAAAGTGTACTCAGTACTTCAGGATATAGTAACTTATTCAATCTTGCAGTGTTTAAATTCTTTGCTGTGAAATACAGAACCAGAAACAAAATCACCACTGCATAAGCAACATAACGATGAATAAACTGTACTACAGGCATGGCATCAAACAATGCTGCTGCACCCAATTTTTGCAAACTCATTCCAACTGCATCAGAAATCCAGTGATCATCCATTTTTGGAAATGAATTAAAAATTCTTCCGGCTTTAAGTCCGGCAACAAAAGCACCATAAATTATCTGTACGCATAAAACAATCATGGTTATCCATGAAAGTTTATAAAGTTTTTTCAGATGCAAATCATATTCTCTGTGTTGCGGAAAAATATAATCGAGTGCCACATAAAAAGTAGCACCGAAGGTGATGAATGCAGAAATGAGATGAATTGCCAGGCGATAATGACTCACAGAAGTACGTTCCGTAAGTCCGCTTTTAACCATAAACCAACCCAAAAAACCTTGCAGTCCACCCAGAAAAAACAACAACAGCATTTTGCGCAGGCGCTCATTGTTAAACTGTTTTTTTATCCAGAAAAATAGGAAAGGGAAAAAGAAAACCATTCCAATTACACGACCTAACAAACGGTGAAAATATTCCCAGAAATAAATTTGTTTGAAATCTTCTAAGCTAAAATTGTAATTAAGCAATTGATACTGTGGAATAGCTTTATAACTGTCAAACTCTTCCATCCATTCTTTCTCATTGAGTGGTGGAATGGTTCCATGAATGAGTTTCCATTCTGTAATAGACAATCCGCTACCGGTTAGTCTGGTTATGCCACCGATAACAACCATTGCAGCAATAAGTAAACATCCTGTCAGCAACCAAATGATAATTGCCTTTCTGTATTTTAAATTATAAATTTCAGTACTCATTTTACACTTTCTCTTAAAACAAACTGAGCTGTGTTGCGACTACGTTGCTCCAACAATATTTCTTTGCCTGATGTAATGGCATCAATAGTGTTTTGATAATAATGCCTTATGGTATAAAGCATCAGGTCTTCATTATATCTTATTTTATAATCCTTTTGCAATGCTTCTATCAATGCAGGGATTTTAAAACTATCGTTATCAACGCAAACAGAAAAGCTGATGGCGGAATTCTGCATAAGGTTAATTTTTACTCCATGTCCGGCAAACAAAGCAAAAATACGCGACAGATTATCTTCTGCAATAAATGAAAAATCTTTAGCTGCAATACTGATAAGCACCTGATTGTTTTTAAAAATATAAGAAGGTATCAGTGGCTTTGTCTGAACATTGGTGCGGATTGCCGTACCATTAGCTTCAGGTTTGAGAAAAGATTTTACATAAAGCGGTATGTTTTTATTTTCAAGCGGTTTTATTGTCTTGGGGTGAATGACTGTAGCTCCATAATAAGCAAGCTCAATGGCATCATGATAACTAATCTGATCAAGTTTTTGTGCATCCTTATAAAATTTCGGATCGGCATTCAACACACCAGGGACATCTTTCCAGATATACATGGCTTCTGCATCGAGAAGATAAGCAAAAATTGCTGCTGTATAATCAGAGCCTTCGCGACCTAATGTTGTTGTATAATTTTCTGATGTGCCGCCAATAAATCCCTGAGTAATGATAACATCAACCCGGTTAAAAACAGGTACTACTTGTTTCTGCACCAGCATTTCACTTTTTTGCCAGTCAACTTTTGCTTCGCGATAGGTGTTATCGGTCATCAGTACATCGCGCACATCGAGCCAGATGTTTGAACAGCCTTGCTGTTCCAGATAAGCACTGACAATGCAAGTAGAAATCAACTCACCAAGAGATACTATCTGATCGTAAACAAAACTATAAGTATGCTGTGGTTTTTCATCAAGCATCCAGTCGGCTTCAACAAAAAAGTTGTTTACCTTATCAAAAACAGGATTTGTTTTTTCTGAAAACAATTCCTCCATAATTTGCTGATGATAGTCTCTTACTTCCTTTAATGATGTGTGTGCATTACCTTTTGAAAAAAAATAATCGTTTACCACTTTTTCTAATGCATTGGTCGTTTTTCCCATTGCAGAAATTACAACAAGCAACTTCTCGCCTTTGAATCCTTTCAGAATTTCAACTGCATTTTTTACAGAAGTAGCATCTTTAACCGATGCTCCGCCAAACTTAAAAACCTTCATTACAATACCTGAAAAATAAAACAACAAAAATGCAAGTTATCATCTTATATTCCTGATGTCAGAATAAAAAAATCAAAAAGTTATACCGAAGTTTTTGTACTTAACCTGTTATTCACTATGATTGTTCTAATTTAACACACTCAAAATGGACATACTGATTATTATTATTTCTGCATTATTGCTTTTAGCCGGCATTGCAGGATGCATACTTCCTGTGCTGCCCGGATTACCCATTGCTTTTGGCGGACTATTATTAGCTGACTGGCATTTTAATTTCTATACAGGACGTTTTCTGTGGATTATGTTTGCCATGGTCATCATAATTTCTATTCTTGATTATTATCTCCCTATTTGGACAGCTAAACGATTTGGTGCTACACGTTATGGAGTGATTGGAAGTTTCATTGGTATGTTACTAGGAATTTTTCTCACTCCTGTTGGAATGATAATGGGAACAATTATTGGCGCTATCGTTGGCGATTTTCTTGCAGGAAAAAATACAAGAGATGCCTTACGGTCGGGATTGGCAACAGTAGGCGGAACCTTTATTTCAACAGGAATAAAATTAGTTGGTGCCGGAATTATGACCTGGCATTTCGTCAAGTCAACCATATCATATTATGCCGATTAGCAGTAGAGTTTTATATTTGCATAAATAAAACATTAATTTTGAAAGCAATAATTAAGGGTCAGGAAATTAATCTCAACTTCGATTCGAAGAAAAAAGTTTTAACACAAAACAATAAGCAGGTTGATATTGACATTAAAAAAATATCTGAGTCGTCATTAAGTATTCTGCTACAAAACAAATCATATAAGGCTGAATTACTTGAAGCAAATTACACTGAAAAGCAATTTAAAATAAGAGTTAACGGCAATGTTTATCAGGTTGCACTGAAAGATAAATACGATGAGTTGCTTCAGCAATTGGGCATGGATAAAATGTTTGCTCAAAAAGTAAACGACCTAAAGGCTCCAATGCCAGGTTTGGTCCTCGACATTTTAGTTTCTGAAGGACAAACAATTCAAAAAGGTGATAGCTTGTTGGTGCTTGAAGCTATGAAGATGGAAAACAACCTGAAAGCCATTAATGATGCAGTTGTAAAAAAAATAAATGTATCTAAGGGTGATAAAGTTGAAAAGAATACGGTATTAATTGAATTATCTTAATCATAAAGAAAATGAAAAACAGGAGAGATTTTTTAAAAACTTCTGCATTGGCAGCAGGAACGCTGGCATTGTACGGAATCGGCAGCAAGGTTGCCTTTGCATCAGAAAACAACGAAGACAACTTATTTAAATTACCTGATTTGGAATATGGCTTCGAAGCATTAGAGCCATATATTGATACGCTAACGATGGAAATCCATTACACCAAGCATCATCAGGGATATGTAAACAATCTTAACAAAGCAGTCGTTGCAGAAAAATTACAAGGCGTGTCATTAAATGAATTGTTAGGTAAGGTATCAAAACATTCTGCGGCAATTCGCAACAATGCAGGTGGACACTATAATCATTCTTTTTTCTGGAAGTTGATGCGTCCGGGAGGATCTAAAACACCAACCGATGCTTTGGCCGAAGCCATCACAAAAGATTTCAGCAATATTGACAACTTGCAAAAAACATTTTCTGATGCAGCAAAAAACAGATTTGGTTCCGGATGGGCTTGGCTTATTAAATCAACCGATGGCAAACTAAGTGTTACATCTACTCCAAATCAGGACAACACGCTGATGGACATTGCCGAAGTTAAAGGCACTCCTGTTTTGGGAATTGATGTTTGGGAGCATGCTTACTATTTGCATTATCAGAACAAAAGAGCAGATTATGTTAGTGCCTGGTGGAATCTGATAAACTGGGATGTAGCACTTGAAAATTATAATTCCTGATTATTAGTTTACAGCTAAATCAGACTGCATTTCATCTTTTAATACCTTCATCACCTGACGGTCAAAAATCATATCACTGTCGGCTTGTTTTGAATTAAAATATGCCGTTAATTTATCCTGACGTTCAAAGGGAAGTAACTGACGTATTTGACTGATGAGATAGTTTCTTCTTTCTTTTAAAATCAACAACTTGGTTAGCAGCTGCTCGGGATTGATCTTTTTTAATGAATCCGGCAAAAAGGCTGCATCAATGTTTTTAAGATTGCCGTTGCGCGATTTGATATAATCTACCAAATCCCACTCATTTTGTTTTCCTTGATAACGATCGGAAATTTTGTGGTACAACAAATCTTCAAATGTTGACTGGCGCGCATTCATTGCATTTTTTTCATTGCTCACCATTGCTTTATAACTATCTCGTCCGGTTTTACCATAGTAGATATAGGTCTTATTCAGCTCTGATGCAAGTTTCTGCAGTTGGCTAATATCAGTAACTGTTGCATAGTCAGGCAATCGTTTATGTACTTTAACATCTATTGATTTTCCACCGGTAATTTCAGAAATTTTATACCATCCGCTAATGTCTTTTGCACGTAATGAACTGTAGCAATACAATGCATTTACAGATATACCTTTTTCTTTTGCCAGATTACATGATTCTACAACATCAAACGCACCTAAGAATACCGAACCATTTCCGGTAAGGAAAATTTGTTTCACTGCATTTTTTTCATTTGACCAACTCAACATATCAAGCGAAGCACGAATAGCAGCACCCACATACTGATCGCCTTTTTCGATATTGGGTTTGAGTTTATACAATTCCGTTGCAATGTTATCAATATCAGAAGTAAACGGTGATAGCACTTTTACATATTGGTTTTTACTACCAAAACTTGGACGCGAGTAGCCCACCACAGCAAACCTTATTTGGCTGGAGGGATACAAACGATTGAGCTCGTTATTCATACCCCAAAGGTTGTCGCGGACATCATCTATCAATCCGTTGGTACTGCCGCTCAGGTCAAGTGTAAAGACTATGTCAACAGGTTGATTCTTAGCTGAAACCTCAGCTTGAGGTAGCAACCATGCCAAAAATAGGGCTATAATTGCCAGTTTTAATCTTAACAGGTTCATTGTTTATTGTGGATTTATTGTGGTTTATCAAAATTAGATATTTTATTGTTTGGTGGTTTAGTCTCTAATATTGGTACTTTTGAACACTTTATTGTTTATGAACGAAACAAATATTCAGAAAATCAAGCATAAGTGGGGTGAACTTTTACGGCAATTGGAAGAAACCTTTGGTGAAAAGCCCGATTTACAGGGTATGATTTTCCTTATTGGAGTACAGGAACTGGGAAAAGGATATCAGAACTTTACTAAGGAAGAAAAGCAGGATTTAATGCACATTGCCACATGCAAACTCCTTAGCTATGAAGGTTTTTACAAACTTACAGGCGTTGATGCCGATGGGTGGCCACAGTATGAAAAGGCTAAAACAATGCCTCAAATGCCATTAAAAGAGCAGGATTTATTGTTAAAAATCAATGTTATCCGCTATTTTGAGGAAGATGGATATGAACTTGAAAAAAGTGAAGTTATTTGATAATTACTGTACGGTAAACAGTTTTTGATTGCTCCAAACGTATATAATCTTTACCAAGTTTAGGTCCCTTGCTGGCTTCAATATTTAAAACTGCCTCCAACTTAAATTCAAAAGAGGCCTTACCATAGCCATCAGTTACGCCTTCCTGATACACATTAGCCTGTACCCCCGTAGTTGGGTTAACAACTGCATCTTGTCTTAGAATTACAGTTGCACCTTTAACAGCTACTCCAGCACTATCGGTAATGGTTATGATAGCTTCGCAAGGTCCCTCCTTTTTACAGGAAAAAGTAAAAAGAACTGTCATTACTATCAATGAAGTTAAAACTAAATGAGTTTTGCGTAAACTACTTTTCATGCGAATGGAAATTTATTATTCTTGTACCTGTTTTTACGAACGGAATCGTAAAATGTTTTATCAGCTCAAAAGTAATTAAAAATAGAAATGAAAAAAATCATCTGTTTTATTGCAACAATCCTTCCCCTGATTGCACTGTCACAAACCGATAAAAGTCAGGCAAAACTTCAGTCAGAAAAAAGTCAAAACAAAGAAACCATGGTGGAAATAACAACCAATTTAGGTACAATGCGTTTTAAGCTCTATAATGAAACGCCATTGCATCGCGACAATTTCATTAAACTAGCCAATGAAGGTTTTTTCGACAGCACGTTGTTTCATCGTGTTATCAAAAACTTTATGATTCAGGGTGGCGATCCACAGTCTAAAAATGCAGCCTCGGGTGCTATGTTGGGTAATGGTGGCCCGGGATACACTATTCCTGCTGAATTTAATACTGCATTATATCACAAGAAAGGTGCATTGGCAGCTGCACGTCTTGGCGATCAGGTAAATCCTCAAAAAGCATCTTCAGGAAGTCAGTTTTATATTGTGCAGGGAAAACCTGCAGCCGATAACGAGCTGACTATGATGGAAAATGCCAAACACATGAAATATACGCCTGAACAGCGCAAAGAATACACAACCGTTGGCGGTACACCGTTTTTAGATATGGACTACACCGTTTTTGGTGAACTCGTTTCCGGCATGGATGTCCTTGATAAGATTGCAGCAGAGGCAACCAATCCTCAAAACCGACCTTTGCAAGATATCAGAATGACTGTTAAGGTGATAAAATAATTTCTGTATCATTTCATTAAATAAAAAATCAGGTTCGGTGAACCTGATTTTTTATTTTTAAGTATAAATCATCAACTCAATTTAAAATTATTTACGTTATTCGTTAAGGTTAAATGGCGAAGAAACAATCATTAGGAAAAAGAATAATTATAGTTATACTATTATTTTCTGGTATTGCAGTTTTGGCATTTTTTTACCGTAATCAGATAATACGTTATGGCTATAAAGCATGGCGCCTGGAAAAAAGATTGTTTAATAAAGAAAACCATGCAGCAACAAAAATAAGTTTTCCAAAAGGCTATGCTGTTCATGGTATTGATGTTTCACGCTGGCAGACAGACATTAACTGGAGCCAATTAAAAGCTGCCGACCTTAATGGAGATACTATTAATTTCAGTTTTGCATTTATTAAAGCTACCGAAGGAATTTTACTTGAAGACCCTTCTTTTATTGATAACTGGGCAGGTGCACAAAAGAATAATATTATTCGCGGAGCTTATCATTATTTTCTTCCGAATGCTGATGTATCTTTACAAGCAAAAAATTTTATTTCAAGTGTAAAACTAAAGAGTGGTGATTTGCCACCCGTAATTGATGTAGAAGAGAAAGGTAATCTTACAAAAAAAGCCTTGGTAAAAAAATTAAAACAATTTATAACTATTATCGAAAAACAATATAAAGTTAAGCCTATTATTTATTCCAATATCAGTTTTATTGAAGATTATTTGGCAGATGATTTTCCTGACTACAACTTTTGGATTGCACACTATTACGAAGATGAATTAAAAATTGAGAAGTCGGTAAAATGGCTTTTCTGGCAACACTCCGACCGTGTTTCCATTCCGGGTTCAAGCTCATCTTATGATGCCAATGTATTTAATGGAAGTAAAAATGATTTAAAAAAACTGTTGATTAAGTAAATACTCACAAGAACTTAGGTTCAATTTTTCTCTAAAAATTATGAAGCAATAACCTGAATTCCGATGCAAGCACAAAACCATTTTCTTTGCACATCAATCCTGATGGAATGAATCAAATCAAACAAAAAATAATTCTGGCTTCACGTTCACCACGCAGGCAACAGCTTTTGCAAATGATGGGCATTGCATTTGAAGTAAAAACAAAAGAAACTGATGAAGATTATCCTGAACATTTAAAGAACGAACAGATAGTCTTACATCTCGCTTCAAAAAAAGCTATTGCCTTCGAAAATGAGATTCAAGAAAATGAATTGCTCATCAGCGCTGACACCATTGTTGTTCATCAGAATAAAGTACTGAATAAACCGGCAGATTACAATGAGGCCATTGAAATGCTCACCACTCTTAACGGCAGCATGCATGAAGTTTATACAGGAGTTTGTATTGCTTCCATTCACAAAAAAGAATTACTCTATGATAAGAGCGAAGTTTATTTTCGCAACTACACTGTTGAAGACATGCATTATTACATTACCAATTTTAAACCTTATGATAAGGCAGGTTCTTACGGAATTCAGGATTGGTTTGGTCTGACGTGTATAGAAAAAATTAACGGATGCTTTTATAATGTTATGGGCTTGCCAACAAGAAAGGTTTATCAGCAATTAATAAATTTTTAGTTCATGCGAAAGGCTTATCTGCAAATGCACATCTCCATTTTATTGTGGGGATTTACCGGAATATTTGGTAAGGCAATTGGGATGAATGCCATCATGATTGTATGGTACAGAATGATCATCAGTGCTGTTGCACTGATACCATTTATGATAAAACATAAACAGTTTATCTTACCTGATAGAAAAAGACTGGCATCAATCATCATAACAGGTTTTGTAGTTTGTCTGCATTGGCTTACTTTCTATGCATCAATAAAAGCATCCAATGTTTCAATTGCACTCAGTTGTTTTGCTTCGGTGTCACTATTTTCAGCATTATTAGAACCACTATTTTACCGCAAGAAAATAGATAAACAAAACATCATTTTAGCGTTGTTTGTACTTGTTGGCATCTATATCATTTTTGCTTTTCAGCAGTTATATGCTATGGGAATTATTCTGGCACTAATCAGTGCGTTGCTCGGTGCATTATTTACTATTCTTAATAAAATATTTGTAAGTAATGATGAGCCTGCACCGGTAACATTTATAGAATTAATCAGCGGATTTGTATTTTTATCTGTTCTTCTTCCACTCATCCTACCTGCTTTTAATCTTAGTTTTCAAATTCCATCAAAGATTGATTGGGTGTGGCTGCTATTGCTGAGTGTAGTTTGTACTTCAGTTGCTTTTACGCTTTCATTGGAGGCATTAAAAAAGGTGAGCGCATTCACCATGAACCTCTCTGTAAATCTTGAACCGCTTTACAGCATTGTTCTGGCAATAATCTTATTTAAAGAAAATGAATTGCTCAATAACGGTTTCTACATTGGCGCAGTCATTGTCATCAGTTCTGTTTTTATTCACAGTCTGATGCAATACCGGGTCAGAGATAAATCAATCACCGAGCAAGGCTAAAGCCTTTCGTAAAGAAATAAACATCTGTTCAATATCTTCCATACGAGCTGTACCAATAGAAAGACGAAACCAATTTGAAGTTGTTTCTGCACCAAATGCAGAAAATGGCACTAATGCTACCGTGGCATAGTTAATCAGAAACGATGTGATGTCGTTTGAATTATTAATCCGTTTGCCATCAGGCGTCACTTTATTTAAAATATCAAACTGAACGGTGAGGTATATGGCAGCTTGCGGATCAATGGCATTGACAGGTAAACCATCTTTTTTCATTTTCAAAAAGCCATCATAAAATGCACTCAGCCTTTTTTCTACTTCAGCTTTGTAATGACTTAAAAAAACATCAACCTCTTTTTCCTGAGTTAGAAAATGTGCTGTTGCTACCTGTTCTGCCTTTGGCGACCATGCGCCTACATGTGAAAGAATAGATTTCATTTTATCAATAATACCTGCCGGACCAAAAGCCCAACCTACACGTAAACCTGTGGCAGAAAAAGCTTTGGAAAGACCATCAATATAGATTGTATAAGGTCGCATTTCAGGAAGTAAAGAAACAGGATCAACATGTTTTGTTTTCCCAAAAGTTAATGCCATATAAATCTGATCGTACATCAGATACAATGGTTTCTTACCTTCTCTTCTTTTGTTTTCCTGTAATATCAATTCACAAATTTCCATCAATTGCGCACTGCTAAAAACTGTACCTGTAGGATTAAGCGGTGAGCAAAGGGCAACCAATGCTGCAGATGACAGATGCGACTTGAGTTCCGATGCAAGCGGCATAAAATTATTATTGGGCTGTGTTTCTACAGCAACAGCTTCTGCCTTTGCTAAATGGCAATAGTGATTATTGTTCCATGATGGTATAGGGAAAACTACTTTTTCACCGGGGTTTACAACTGTTTTGTACAATGCATAAATGAGCGGTCGTGCCCCTCCGGAAATCAAAATCTCATTACTACTGTATTGCAACTTTTGCAGTTTATTGATATAGCCTGCAACAGCACTACGCAGCTCCGGCTGACCGTTGGCAACAGGATAATTGGTGTATCCATCCTGATAGGCTTTAATAATTTCATTCTTCAGTGAGTCGGGAATAGGAAATATAGCAGGGTCATAATCGCCAATGGTCAGATTAAAAATCTTAATACCTTTTTTTATTTGCTCGTTTACTTCGCCAGCGAGTTTTATGATTTCCGAACCAATTAAAGTTTCGGCCATATCAGAGGCTGTATATGCCCCTTTTTCTAATGTAGCTTGCATCATTTCATTCAAAAATTTGCTCCGAAAGTATTCAGAAAATATGAGTTAACAATGCAAGTTTACTCATTTACCGGGATAATAAAATATCATCCGAAAAATGGGTTTGTTTTTTTATCTTTGCACACTTCTGAAAAAAAATTCAATTAATAAAAATACCATAGAGAATGGAATTTGCAGCTACAGAAAATCAGCAGATGATTGCACAAACGGTAAAAGATTTTACCGAAAAACACATCAGACCCAATGTGATGACATGGGACGAAGCACAGGAATTTCCTTTAGATGTTTTCAAAAAAATGGGCGATATCGGGCTGATGGGCATATTGGTACCGGAGCAATATCAAGGTGCAGGATTAGGTTATTTTGAATACGTTAATGCCATTGTAGAAGTAGCAAGAGTTTGCGGATCTGTAGGCTTATCAATGGCTGCGCATAACTCACTATGCACAGGACACATTTTAGCTTTTGGAAACGAAGAACAGAAAAAGAAATGGTTACCTAAATTAGCTACCGGGCAATGGATTGGCGCATGGGGACTAACAGAAGCCAATACAGGTAGTGATGCCATGCGTATGCAATGTGTGGCCAAGCAAGATGGCGACAGCTGGATTATTAATGGTGCAAAAAACTGGATTACTCATGGCAAAAGCGGTGATGTGGCAGTAGTGCTTGCACGCACCGGTGAATTGCTCGACTCCAATGGCATCACAGCATTTGTGGTTGAGCGCGGAACACCGGGATTTAAAGCAGGTAAAAAAGAAAATAAATTAGGAATGCGATGCAGCGAAACTGCTGAAATGATTTTTGAGGACTGCAGAGTTCCGGCCTCAAATATTTTAGGCAAAGTTGGCGATGGCTTTAAACAGGCAATGAAGATATTGGATGGCGGACGTATTTCTATTGCTGCATTATCATTAGGTATTGCAAAGGGTGCCTTTGATGCATCGGTTAAATATGCAAAAGAACGACAACAGTTCGGGCAGCCCATTGCTAACTTTCAGGCAATAGGTTTTAAGTTGGCCGACATGGCAACAAAGATTGAAGCATCAGAGCTTTTAATATTACATGCAGCTGATTTAAAAAACCGAGGTGAAAAAGTTACCCGTCAGTCGGCTTATGCAAAATATTACGCTTCTGAAGTGGCCGTTTATGTAAGCACAGAAGCGGTGCAGATTTTTGGCGGTTATGGTTATACCAAAGACTTTCCGGTAGAAAAATTTTATCGCGACAGTAAACTTTGCACCATTGGAGAAGGCACTTCCGAAATTCAAAAATTAGTTATAGCAAGAGAATTACTGAAATAAAACCTGACTTAACAAAAAAGGCTGCCTACTTTTGAGCAGCCTTTTTTGTTTTGATGATTCTTCTTCTATCAGAACAACCAACCTAATTTTATTTTAGCCGTAACATTGGGGCCAAAGCCTGAATCTTTTCCTTGTTTCATTGAAGGATTACTCTTTGTTGTAGTAGTTTGTGCTGCAGTAATAGTACTTACCCCATTAGCATCAGGCACAGATTCTGTCCATGTATTTTTTACATCTAAGTAGTCAGATTTTAAATCATCATATTTAGTACTGTAAAAACCAAAACCAAATTCAGCACCTAATGAAAGATTTTTACTGAAATAGTAATCCATACCTGCAATCAGATTAACACCAAAAGTTTTGCTGCCTGATGAACCACTTATAGATTTTGTAGTCCAGGGTGCAGAAACAATTACTGTTGTTGATGTAGTATCATAAAACGTTGGAGACGTATAATCTGTTGGTAATATAGTATCGCGTGTGAATTTTGTTTTTGAACTGCTGAAACTAATCTCTGCACCAATATATGGTGATAACCTGTCTGTACCTTCAAAATGCTTTTCAATACCCGGACGGAAACTAAAGCCAGATGTTTTGCTTACCAAATCTGCTTGTGGATTCATACCTGTAGTTAATTGAATATAACCACCTCCTCCTTCAGCATGAAACACGGTTGTTGTTGTCGGGAATGCAAGTGTATCATCTGCCTGCATAATAACATCTGTACTTTTTGAACTGCTGATAGAAATACTCAGTCTTGCTGCAAGTTTTCCATCTTTTAAGAATCTGCGATAAGTAATTCCTTCATTCAATGAAAGTGGTGTACTTCCAAATGGTGCAAACAATAATTGGAGGTTATTTTCTCCGCCTGCTTGTTTGTAAGGTTGAGCCTCAACGGCTGTCAGACACAGGAACATGCCTGTGGCAATTAACATTAGTCTTTTCATTTTATTTTTCAGTTTTTGTTTCGTGTAAAAATATCCCCTGAAACACTGTTTTAAAATTCAAATCATCAGAATTATAAACATTTCAATATGAATAACTCAAAAATGTCTATTCAAATCAAGGTGCTACAATTTGTTGTAGTGCAGGATATTCATTAATCCTTGATGTTTGGTTAAAACCACTCTGTACAGCTTTATTAAAGACTGCCATTGCCTTTTCGGGTTGCTTGTTGTTGGCATGATAAACTGCCGAAAGAAACCATGCCTCTGAATTATTGGGTTCAACTGTCTGATAAATTTGTAGAACTTTATCTGACTCCGGAGCATTTTCATTGACTAATTGTTTGGCAAAAGAATAACAGGCAATACCAATAAATCCTAACAGGCGGTTACTCATGGCTGCCAACATTTTGTCATTACTGTTTTTAGCTGCAATTTTTAAATCAGCAATTTCTTTTTGCCACCATGATATGTTCTGATTTGAAAAAGCATCGCGCAACATCTTCTGCATTTCTTTTTCCTGATATTGCAAGTTCTGACTTCGCATACGCCACTTACGTAGGCTCTCGGAGTTTTCAATTTCTTTAAGTTTACTTTTAAGGCTTGCTACATCTGTCAGTCCATCAAAGCACACAACTCCAAACTGCAACTGCTTAAATTGTTTATCCACAGAAGATTTATTTTGTAAACTATTAATTTTCTTTAGCCAGGTTTGATAATAATTTTCTATAACTGTTTTCTGTATCTGCAATTTATTCTGCTTCACCATTTGCATCAGAGTAAAGAGCATGGCATCATACATATCACTTTTATCCGGCCATTGATGTGTACTGTCCGTTTCAATAAATGCATGGTGTGTTACGTCAACAGATTTTTCTAAAGCAACCATTTCATGATAATTAAAATCATTGATGCCTGCTACTGAAACCACACTCATATTCTTATCAAACTTACCATTCTCGAACAATGCTCCCGAACATGCTATCAATCCTGAAAAAAAATGCTGACTCATTGCAAGATTACAAGCCACTTTACTTCCCCCTGAAAAGCCGGCTATAATCTGCTGCTGCGTGCTTATTGGTAACCTGTTCTGACAATCAGAAAAAAGAACATTGGCAATTTGTTGTGACTGCTCGAAAGGCATTCCGTTTTCTACACTGTTGCAACCAACCATAATGAACTTAAAAGCATCAGCAACTGATTTGTATTTTTCTAAGGGCAAATTTCCATCTGCATGAGGATCGAAAAAATATACTACCGGAGGTAATGTAGTATCATTATATTCTGATGGTACATACACAGAAAAAGACACATTACTATTACTCTCTGACTTGATATTGGAAAGAATTTTTCCGGGTTCTAATTTTATTTTGGTAAAATGTGTCTGTACTACAGTTGAAGAATCAACTTGTTGCACAGCTTCTTTCTTTTCAGGCGCTGATGCACATGATAAGAAAAGGGAACAAACAATTAAAAAATTCCAAAAAATTATCAATCTATTTTTCATCACCATCATTATTAAACCAACCTGAATACATTACATAATTATTTGCAATACGCTCATTCAAATCTTTAAAATGCTCGGGGCTTACTTCTTTAACTTTCTTGGCAGGAACTCCGGCATAGATACAACCAGATTCTACAACTGTATTTTCCAGCACAACAGAACCTGCTGCAATTATTGCATTTGATTTAATGATTGCATGATCCATTACAATTGCACCCATTCCAATGAGCACATTATCTTCAAGTGTACAGCCATGTACAATGGCGTTATGACCAATGGAAACATTATTTCCAATTACCGTTGGAGCTTTCTGATAGGTACAATGAATAATAGCACCATCCTGAATATTAACTTTATTGCCAACTGAAATTGAATGTACATCACCTCTTACCACAGCATTAAACCATACACTACAATCATCGCCCATCACCACCTGCCCAACTATTGTAGCATTTTCAGCAGCATAAAAATTCTTTCCAAACTTAGGCATAACGCCATTAACAGGTTTTATAAGTGCCATGAATTATTTTTCTTCAAAACTACAACTACCATTCAATAAAAAGAAATTGTCTGTTACCAAAAAACTATTCTTTACTGATATGACCTTCCCTTCCATTGATAATGATCAGACAAACTTAAAACGCCAACAACAAAAGTATAGATAGGAAACAACAACTGCATTAACACAAATGCACCGGGATAAAATTTCTGATTAAGCTTTGATTTTGCATTCTGAATAAAAATAAAATCGCAGATCCATTTTACTGCAATTGTTATTGCTGACACTAACCAAAGCTGATTTAACGGCAAAAATATTACTCCAGGAATAGCAGCATATTGCAGTATAGAAAACATGGTAAGAAACAAACCGGTTATGATAATACATTGCTGTTTATAATATTTCAATTTTGATGCCCATCTTACCCGTTGGTTTATCAACTCTGATAATCCGGATTGAGCATCAGACATTACAGTAACTTTATCGGAAGCTAAAGCATGAATACTTTGATTATTTTTTGCAAACAATGACAACATAAAAAAAGTATCGTCACCTGAGGCTATATCACTTCGCATTTCAGCATTGTTTATTTGTAAATAGGTTTCCTTCTTAAAAACAAGATTGGCGCCATTGCACATTAATGGTTTTCCAATAGCCAATGAACCAAAAGTTAAAGCTGCCAAGCCTAAAGACTCTGTTTGTTGCATTTTTGATAAGACCCCTTTTCCCTGAATGACAACAGGCAATATCAACATATCAGGCTTTGATAAATTAAATTCGTTGTTTATTCCTTTAAGCCAATCTGGATTGAAAACACAATCTGCATCAGTTGTAATTATTACTTCTGCTTTACTTATTTTTATTCCTTCTGCTATAGCTGACTTTTTGCCTTTTGAATTCTGAAGTGAAATTACAGTACCATTTAAATTGTATATATTAAGTAACTGTGTTGCCAATGTCGCAGTTCCATCAGTAGAGTGATCATCAACAATAATAATTTCAAAATCAGCTTTCTTATAGTTTAATTCTGTCAGCGAATGCAGCAATCGTTCCATGTTGGCTTGCTCATTACGTACTGCAATAACTATTGAAAAAAAGTTGTTGATTTGATGCGGTTGAACCGGTTGTTTTTTATTAGCTATTGTATTAAAGCCAAGCATCCATCTGAAAGTCAAAAAAACATACAAGGCCGGAATGAGTAACAAGAAAAGCATAGGCAAATGTAAGGATAGGAGAAACAAATCGTCACTTTAAATTGAGGACAAAAAAAACCGCATTGCTGCGGTTTTTATATTTATAAAAGGAATGTTATCCGTTAAGTGCTTCTGCACCTGCCACAATCTCAAGAATTTCGTTTGTGATAGCTGCTTGTCTGGCTTTATTGTATTGCAGACGAAGGTCTTTAATTAATTCACCTGCATTATCGGTAGCCTTATTCATGGCAGTCATTCGGGCACCGTGTTCACTTGCATGCGAATCAAGCACAGCTTTAAACAATTGTGTTTTTACAGCTGTGGGCAACAGGTCGCTTACAATTGATTCTTTATTAGGCTCAAAGATATAATCACTAACTGTTTTACTTTTTTCTTGTGATGCAGGAGGAATTATTGGCAACAATTGTTCTGTCTGCAATATTTGTACTGCAGCATTTTTAAACTGATTGTAAACTAAAATTACCTTATCCCACTTTTCTTTTGCAAACTCATCCATAATGCGTTCAGCGATTACTGCAGTGTTTGCAAAATTCAATGCATTGTACAAACTGTTTTCATTACCGAAATAAACATTTTGATTCTTTGCAAAAAAGTCTGCTGACTTTTTACCGATTGCAAGAACTTTCACTTTGCCTTCTTTAGCTTGTTTCTGATATGTTTCATTAATCAATTTTGATGTTGCCTTAATTACCGATGAGTTAAATGCACCGGCAAGACCACGGTTTGATGAAATTGAAACGATGAGGATATTATTTGCAGGACGCACCTTGGTAAATGGGCTTCCGTCTGATGACAAACTTTGTGAAAGATTTTCAAGTATCTCTCTTAACTTAGCAGCATAAGGACGCATCTGCATAATTGCATCCTGTGCTCTGCGCAGTTTAGCAGCAGACACCATTTTCATTGCCTTGGTAATTTGCTGAGTTGAATTTACCGAAGCAATGCGCAGTCGTACTTCTTTTAAATTGGCCATTTATTAATTTAGAATTATGAATTAAGAAATCAGAATATTATTGAGTTCTTAGTTCTACTTTTTTACGAATATTTTGGTGCCAAGTCTGCAGCAACTTTTTCAAGTACAGAAGTTATACTATCATCAAATTCACCTTTTTTCAATCTATCAAGAATAGGCTTTTGTGTTGCTTCAAGCAGACTAAGATAATTAGTTTCAAACTCTCTTACTTTCTTTACGTCAACATTACGTAACAAACCTTTTGTTCCAAGATAAATGATGGCAACCTGCTGTTCAACACGCAATGGTGAGTACTGTCCTTGCTTAAGAATCTCAACGTTACGGGCACCTTTATCCAATACGTTTTTAGTAGCAGCATCAAGGTCAGAACCAAATTTTGCAAAAGCTTCTAACTCGCGGTACTGTGCCTGATCAAGCTTTAATGTTCCTGCAACTTTTTTCATTGATTTAATCTGTGCATTACCTCCAACACGAGATACTGAGATACCTACGTTGATGGCAGGACGAACACCACTGTTAAACAAATTAGCCTCAAGGAATATCTGACCATCAGTAATAGAAATTACGTTGGTTGGAATATATGCTGAAACGTCACCTGCCTGTGTTTCGATGATTGGCAGTGCTGTTAAAGATCCACCACCTTTTACTTTTCCTTTAAGTGAATCAGGAAGGTCGTTCATTTGTTGAGCAATGCTGTCTGATGCATTGATTTTTGCAGCACGCTCAAGCAGGCGGCTATGCAAATAAAATACATCACCGGGATATGCTTCACGTCCGGGAGGTCTTCTCAACAACAAAGACACCTCACGATATGCAACAGCTTGTTTTGACAAATCATCATAAACAATCAATGCAGGACGGCCGGTATCACGGAAATATTCACCAATAGCAGCACCTGCAAATGGTGCATAAAACTGCATTGGTGCAGGATCTGACGCAGATGCCGAAACAATTACCGTATATGGCATGGCTCCACGCTCTTCTAATGTTTTTACAATGTTTGCAACAGTAGAGCCTTTTTGTCCTATGGCAACATAGATACAATATACAGGTTTACCTGCATCATAAAATTCTTTTTGGTTAATGATGGTGTCAATACACACAGCTGTTTTACCTGTCTGACGGTCACCGATTACCAACTCACGCTGACCACGTCCGATTGGAATCATGGCATCAATAGCTTTGATACCTGTTTGTAGTGGTTCGTTTACCGGCTGACGGAAAATTACGCCAGGTGCTTTACGCTCTAATGGCATTTCAAAGGTTTCTCCTTTAATTGGACCTTTTCCATCAATAGGATTACCCAAGGTATCAACAACACGACCAAGCATGCCTTCACCAACTTTTATTGATGCAATCAAGCCTGTACGTTTTGCTGTATCGCCTTCTTTGATATCAGTTGCAGTACCAAGCAATACGGCACCTACGTTATCTTCTTCAAGGTTAAGTACCACACCTTTAAGTCCGTTTTCAAATTCAATCAATTCACCTGACTGAACATTGGTTAAACCATATATACGGGCAATACCATCACCAACCTGCAATACGGTACCAACTTCCTGTAGGTCGGAAGAAGTTTTAAATCCGGACAGCTGTTGTCTCAAAATTGCCGAAACCTCATCGGGTCTTATCTCTACCATTGTATTTGAATTTTAAATTTTATAAAAGTTTTTTAATAATTTTTCTCGTAAAGGTTAATCTTTAACTCTCTGCGAATTTCGCGCAGCTTAGTTTCTATGCTGGTGTCAACCTGCTTATTATTCATCTTCAACACAAACCCACCAATCAAATCCTTATCTATTACTTCAACCAATTCCACTTTACCTTTTGCTTCGGCAGAAACTATCTTCATTATTTCAGCACGCAAACTGTCATCTAACTTAAATGGGGTTGTAACAACTGCTGTAGCTATGCCCATATGAGCTTTGTAAAGATTGATAAACTGACGGGTTATATCTTCAAGATATCCTTCTCTTCTTTTTGCTACAATAATATTGATAAAAGCATAAGTAACATCCGATACTTTACCTTTAAAAATTGAAGAGAGAATATTTTGTTTTTTGTCGGAATTGATAATTGGATTCCGGAGTAATAAAGCAAGTTCACGGCTTGACGAAATAGTCGAAACCATTAGCTCCATATCAGCATAAATTTTCTGCTCGGTTTTTTGCTCTATTGCCAATCCAAGTAGCGATTTGGCATAACGTCCGGCAACTTTTGTGTCCATTGCAGTATGATTAATTCATTTTTACATCCTTGAGCAAATCGGCAACAAGGGCTTTTTGTTTTCCATCGTCAGCGAGTTGCTGCTTCATTATTTTCTCTGCAATTTCAACAGAAAGCAATGCCACCTGATTTTTTAGATCAGTGATAGCAGCCATTTTTTCATTATGAATGCCTTCACGCGCAAGGGTCAGTAAGCGATCGGCCTCTGCAGTTGCTTTATCGCGCGCTTCGTTAATGATGTTATCTTTAGTTACACGTGCTTCTTTAAGAATTTTGTCTCTTTCCTGACGCGCTTCTGCCAACAATTTTTCATTGTCGGACTTCAGGTTTGCCATTTCATCTTTTGCTTTGATGGCAGCATTTAATGCGTCTTCGATAGACTTATCACGTTCGTTGAGAGCATTTAGAATTGGCTTCCATGCAAATTTTGTAAGCAGAAACAGAACGATAAGGAATCCCAATACCATCCAAAATGTTAAACCAAATGCGGGTTTTAGCAGTTCCATGAATATATTTTTTTGTTTAATTTTTAATTTAAATTTTCTGTACAGGCAACCAATCGTTACCTGCACAGAAAATGCTGTAATGAATTACTTGAATACTACAAGTAGTCCAACTACCATTGCGAAGAAGGCAGCACCTTCAACGAGAGCAGCTGTAAGAATCATGTTTGCGCGGATATCGCCTGATGCCTCAGGTTGACGTGCAATAGCTTCTACTGCGCTGCCGCCAATGCGGCCAATACCTACACCTGCACCTAATGCTGCAAGTCCGGCACCTAAAGCAGCAACACCGTAACCTATTCCAAGGTTGCCTGCTACTTCTAATAAGATGGTTGATAACATATTATTTATTATTTAGAATTTAGAAATCAATTATATAATTAATGCCTCCTCAACTTTGGCATCGTGATGTTCGGCATCGTGATGATGTTCTTCAACAGCAGCACCAATATAAATAGCCGAAAGTAAGGTGAAGACATAAGCCTGTAGAAATGCAACTAACAATTCCAGAAACGTCATAAAAACCATAAAGGCAAGTGAAATCACACCAACTCCCATTCCTGCACCTGCACTCATTTCACCAAAAATAAAAATCAAACTAATGAATGATAATGCTATAATGTGACCCGCAGCCATGTTGGCAAACAATCGGATCATTAATACAAATGGACGAAGAAACAAACCTAATATCTCGATGGGTGTTAGTAAAAACAGAACCCACATAGGTACACCGGGCATGGCAAAAATATGTAGCCAATAATTTTTATTAGCACTAAATACAGTTATAATAAGGGTCATAACAGCCAGTGACATGGTAATAGCAATATTTCCGGTAAGATTTGCACCGCCAGGGATTAATGGAATCAGTCCAAGCATGTTATTTATCCAGATGAAGAAAAATGCCGTAAGCAGATAAGGCATATATTTCTGATATTTAGGACCAATTGCAGATTTGGCAACATCATCACGAACAAAAACAATTAGTGGTTCTATGAGTGACTGTAGTCCTTTTGGTGCCTGATTCGGACGTGTTTTATAAGATTTAGCTACAGAAGTAAATATCCAAATCATTAAAATAATGCTAACGAAAAGTGCAAAAACATTTTTAGTAATAGAGAAGTCATATAGGTTAGCCGTCAAAGATTCATTGATTGTAGCATGATGTGCATCTGTTTCATCCATTTCATCAACAGCTACAATTTTTTGTTCTTTTAGCATATAGCCATTGTAAGTGCTATGACCATGATGAAAGTGTCCTGATGAAAATACAGACAATCCTCGCTCAGGTGAATAAACAATAATCGGCAATGGAATTTCTGATTCGCCCCACAAGTGCCAGCCATGGGCATCAGAAATATGATCCATAATCATTCTTCCGGCATCGAACTCTGCAGATTCTACAGATTCTGTTGTTGCTACACTTAAAGAATCATGCGATTCCTGAGCCATTGAAATAAAAGGAACCAGCCAAAACAGGATAGCGGATATGAGGATGCGTATATTCAGATTTTTCATTTGTAACATTAAGGCTTGTTGCCCCTTTTCAAAACGGCTGCAAAAGTAGAAAAGAATCCCTAAAAAGCAATTATAGTTTTGAAAAGTTATTGAACACCTAATTTAACTTAATTTCGGGCAAATTTTTTATCAATGAAACTCGATATTCTGGCATTTGGAGCCCACCCGGACGATGTTGAATTAGCCTGCTCCGGAACCTTGGCAAAACATCATAAAATGGGACATAAAACCGGTGTGGCAGACCTTACAGATGGTGAATTGGGCACTCGAGGAAGTCCGGAATTAAGACGCAAGGAGGCTTTAAATGCTGCTCAGGAAATGGGGCTTGATGTAAGACACTTTTTGGGCTTCAGAGATGGTTTTTTCCAAAATGATGAAGCGCATAGAATTAAGGTTATTGAGGTTTTGCGCCATTTTCAGCCGGATATTGTTATTACTAATGCCCCTTCAGACCGTCACCCGGATCATGGGCGCGGTTGTAATTTGGTTAGTGATTCCTGTTTCTTGTCAGGTCTTAGGAAAATCGAAACTTCTTTTAAAAACCATAAACAGCAGCCTTGGCGGCCAAAGTTGGTGCTCCATTACATTCAGGATCGCTATTTTAAACCGGATATTGTTGTAGATATCTCAAAGTTTTTTGAGGTGCGAATGAATGCTATATTAGCTTATAAATCACAATTTCATGATCCTGAATCGGCAGAACCAAAAACTTATATTTCCAGTCCGGAGTTTATTGACTCTTTGAAATCACGTCCTGCAGAATTTGGAAGATTAATAGGTGTTGATTATGCAGAAGGTTTTTTATTTAGCAGAATTACCGGTATTAATGATTTAAAAAGTCTGATTTAAACTTTATGTAAACAAAAAAGGCGGCCGAATGGCCGCCTTTTTTAATGATTTTACTAAGTGATTATTTCACTACGAAAAGTTTAGTAACTCTTGCACCTTCAGTTGTGATAGTGTAAAGATAAGAACCGGCAGCAATGTTTGAAACATTAAGTTTCAAAGTCTGGATACCGCTCAATTTACCAAAATTATAGCTGGCAACATTCTGTCCCATCAAATTAGTTACTTCTACAGTTACATTTGATGAAGTATTGAAGTTAGCAGGAATATTAAGAACATCGTTTGTTGGGTTTGGATATGCAACACCAACATCAACTTTGTTTACTTCTTTTACAGATGTAACTGTAGTTAAAGGTGTGATTCTTAAAGGATCAATTACTTCAGTAAATGCTGCATCATCAACCTGACCACAAACATATTTATGAGTTGCAGGTGTTCCTACACTTGGAGTACCGGCAGTACCGTTTGAAAGTTCCTGATAAGTAATAGGAATGCTTGTGGTAGTACCATTTGTAGCAGAGAACATAGCAACATTACCCAATATTACAGAAGACTCAGCCAATGAACCTGCTGTAAGGTTCATCAATGGTGTTTCAAGACCGCTAGTTAAATCATAACCAATACACCA
>DKKR01000095.1 GCA_002455375.1 Bacteroidetes bacterium UBA6661 | reverse complement strand
AACAATGTGAGCAATGTAGTTACCTACAACAACGGACAAACCATGAGTTTTACCGTAACCAACAACAACGCTGTAACACTATCCTATCATGCTTTTATTGACTGCTCCGTTATATCAGGTGCACCACAGGGAAACAGCAATATTAATTTCGTCCAAACATTTACAGACTCTTCTGCCACAAACTATACTTTATCTGTCAACAATCAGGGCAGTATGCACACCTCGCTCAATGTGCAGATACCCACTCTTGTTGCCTTATCATCCAACCTCAACCAGGTGGCCTACTACAAAACAGATTCATTTCTTTATTTCTACTATCAAAACACCGGTACTACAAAGCTAAACTTCAACTTTACTTTTACACCCGATGCTACAAACTATTGCCAACGGATTACAACAGGGCAACCGGAATATAATATCGGGTTAAACGGCAACTTTGCAGCAACAGCACCCGGCACTGCTGCGGTGTTGAACATTGGCGACACACTTGTCATCAGGCAGGCTGTCCAGGCTAATGAGTGTTTAGATAAAGCTCCTGCCTGCGGGCCTGTAACTTCACAGTTGCAATGGACATGCAACAACAACATCCCTTCAAACATTTTCTGCACCAATTGCAGCAATGGTATCACCGTAAACTACTACATTAACAGTGGCGATGCTCCTGTTGTGAAAATAGAACGTCTGGCGCCAGCCGACTCTTTGTATGATTTCAGTTGTATGAACGATACGGTGAACTTTGTTCACTGGCAATATCGTGTTACCAACAGTGGTATGGGTGCCATAGACTCTTTGTTCTTTAACATAAACCAATCCTTTCCTACGCTCAATAATGCCTTGCCCAATTATAGTGCACTGTCATTAATTCCATTCCCTAGTTTTAGCTGGCATCAAAATACAGGAAGCCTTTGCACTGTTGCTGTTGATACCGTTCACCGCAGCGACTGGCTGTGCAAAAATTTAGTTGCCGATGCCTTGTTTGAAGCAGCCTTCAAAATAAAGAACTTCGGCAATTCGGATACCGTTATTATCGCTTTTAATACCCTGCGTTGCTCCGAAGAAGATACCAACCTGTTTAACGTCCAAAAAAATTACAACCACTGGGGGTTTAATTCTGTTGAAGGAAGAAAAATTTGTGGCGACTCTGTGCCGTCAGACTACAATATCGGATTAGCCAACACTACGTCCATCAGCACACATGCCAGCGGAGGGTCGGCAGATGTTTCTCAAAATTTAATTTTCAGCCCTACGGTGACAGACCTTTCCGTAGCACCGGGTGCCACCTTTGGCGACAGCGCTCTTTTAAAAGTGCGTTTAAAAGGACTCTTGCCCTCACCTTATGATTATCAACTTTATGGTTGCAGTGTGCCTGTAAACAACTGCATGATGAACGGATGGCTCAGAGCAGAAGTACACTGNNCAAGGCGACACCCTTGTTATTAAACCCGATTATGTGTTTGCTGCTGTTGACACCAACCTTTGTGAAGCCGGAAACTACAACTACTATTTTAACATGAACAGTGCAGGCTTTAAAGCATTTTTAGACAGCGCCCATTTTGAATTTACCGTGCAGGCCTGCTGCAGAATTGATAAAGGAGCAACACCCTATCAAATCAACTTTTATACCTTGCCCAATCCGTCAAACTGTTTTACCCTGACACAAACCACGCCCAACACCCTGCCCGTGATTTCTGATGTGCGNNTTTCTTTTGGCTTACAGGACAGCAATAATGACAGCCGCACTGATAATGCAACAAAGATAATCAAAGGCTACAATTATTACAACACTTTTAAAAATTATTTGAACGAAAATTTTGCCCATTACAGCGATACCCTCGAAGACTATCTTTCCGCCTATTTTCAGGATGGCGACAACTCCGGCACCGGTGGCGGATACACCTATCAGCAATTNNACCTTACCATTGACAGTGTAGTGCTTTATATTGACACGCTCATTCCCAACACCAATGCCTGCATGGATTGTGCAGACTTTGGGCTGACAGGCAACAGTATTGTTACTCAAAGTGTAGTTGCTTTTAATCGTGCCGATGCTTACAGCCATTGTGTGATTGCCGATGTGCAGCGCAATCAGTTGCTGTTTACTTTTTGCGACACCACCGGTGGCAATATTCAATCCTTCGAAACTTTTACCAACACCTCTTTTCCCTTTGTGGCTTTTAAAACAGGGCAACGCTACAGACTTAAAGTGCGCTACTCGGTTTGCGGCAACTACCGTTTGCCGTTTAATTCTGTAAGCAATCTGGTATGCAATTCGCCCATCACCAACAACCTGTGGTTTACAGGCAAACAGCAAGGTGCCGATGCCATTGCTACCCTGCCGCAAATGCCAAACACCGTTGGTGCTATGGAAACAGACTTTCATTATTCCTTTAACGCAAGCAGTGGTTATCCGTTGCCTAATCAGAACTTTGTTGACTCTGCACGTTTCTACTGCGAAACTTTTGGCGGCAGGTTTTACTTTGTACCCACCTCTTATTACAACAACAGCGCTGTTACCAATACACCCGGTTGCGAAAAATTAATCACAGCCGTTTATATTGCCGACCTTGCAGGCTACAGAAACCGTATCTTTGATGTTTACCCATACGAATATCGAGTGCCACCACTTTTTGCCGATACCATTAGTTTTCAAATACCTAACGGTTATTACATCTCCCTGATGAGAGTCCGTTCCGGTGTGTATTATGATAACAACGGACAACCGATGGCGCCATTCTCTGCTTACGACACACTGACACCACCACAGCTTACAGGCTTAGTGCAGATACCCATTGACTCACTGCCCGTCATGCATTGTTTGCAACAGAGCATGAGTCCTGCAGGCAATGATACGGCAGCTTTTGCTGGCGACCAGTTTACCCGATTGGAGTTGCAGTGCTTTATCCGCAGGTTCGACTGCAGCACGGCCATTGACACCCTGCCGTTGTCTTCCGTTTATAGCAGCACAGGATTGTTTGATTCGGAATGTAATCCAACAGAAAACCTCTCTTGCGCACCTTTAGCAACAGCAGCAGACTCCATTCCGTTTAATGCCAACATACAGCCGCTATTGGTACAGCCCAACCTGAACCTTGTATTGCCTGTGAGCAACGTTGCCAATGCNNGGAGTGCCTTTAAATGGGGCAATCCCTGCCCTTCAAAACTGGCAGTTTACACCCACGGGTCAGAGTGCCATCAATGCCGTTAACGGCATCATTCCGCTTACGGCCCATCTGGCACCCAATGATTCTGTTACAGGGCAGCTATGCGCTACTTTTGTGAGCTGCGACAGCACCATAAANNGACACCCTTAAAAAATTTACCTGCATTTTTAACAGCAATCCGGGATATGCCTATCCCGACTTTGCAGGGCTGATTAATATACCACAGGGGCTGAACCTGCTCAGTGCCTATATACTGAACCCCAAAGCTACGCCCGTTGCTGTTTCCTACCTTACAGGCAGCGCCCCCTCGTGGCAGATAACCCCTGCCAACATGCAGGCCTTGGGCTTTGCCAATGGCGGCATACACCTTACCGACAAGTTGTGTATTTATTTTAATCTGATTCCTGAGTGCGCATTTGCTGCAGACACCATTTTGCCCAACATACTGGTAGCCGGCAAAAACTACTGTGGCGACTCGCTTTCCTATACAGCCTATTTTAACTACAACAACCAGAATCCGCTGTTTATGGACAGCACTGCCTGTACAGACTGCTGGAGCATCACCAAAACTGCCGGCACCGACACGGCAGCAGCCTTTACCGATACGGTGACCTACACCATTATCGTGTGCAACAACAGCGTAAATACGCAGACCGGTATTCTCAGCGACATTACCCCAACGGGCTTTGTGACCACAAGTACCACGCTGCCGCCAACGATAACGCTTAATTCTATGGAGTGTGATACGTTTACCGTGAGTGGTTACTTTACTACACAAGGCAGTTGTTTTTACAATGTAGCAAGCGTTACTTCGCCAATGGGCACTACGTGGAAGGATAGTGTTTGTGTTAACGTTCTCAATACTTGCGCTAATACCGACACCACCTTTGCCGACAGTACATTCTCTGGAAAAAAGGTTTACAACAATATCTCTATTTTCATTGAAGGAAAGTATTATGTAAGTGATTCATTAGTTTTAAATAATTGTACGGTCTATGCCAATGCAGGTTCACAAATAATCGTATTGGCAAACAGCACTCTTGTACTAAATAACACTTCCATACAAAGTTGTGATACTATGTGGCAAGGCATATTGGTAAACAATGAAGGAAGAATATATCTACTAAACAACAGTACACTAAAAGATGCTGATGTTGGAATAACAACAAATAAAGGCTCTCTTGCTTTTATTGATTCCAGTAAAATTGTAGATTGTGTACGTGGCATATATGCACCACCGGCAACCGGATTTGTTAATACATCCATAACTGTAAGTCGAACAGAAATTGCAATGAAATCAATAATATTTAAACCCGATTACATTGGACAGCCTGCACATGGCAATCTACCATATACCGGCATAGAGGTTAATAATATTATAATGACATTGGGAGGCATAGCAGGTAAATTAAATGAGTTTTATAAATTGAATAATGGGTTAGTATCTCACAATAGCATAATAAACATTAAACGAACAAAGTTTTATAACATTACAAAAGATGTATCTTATACAAATCAATATCAGGGCATGGCTATGGCTACCGATGCAAGCACTACTTCGCTGGCAATGCTTAGAGTATTACCGGAGGCAACAACATATAACACTGTTGACAATGCCGAATACGGAATTTACGCAAGAGGTGTAACCGTTGCGGTTGACTACCTTCATTTGCTCAACGTGCGCTACGGTGTTTATTGCATTCAAACACCGGCAGCCAAAACAAGCACTGTTACCAATTGTACAATTACATCAAGGCATATTGGAGTATTCTTTGTCTCTAACCCTTTGGCTAAATTCATGATTGCAAATAATAACACTATTACAATAAGTGGCACTATCAACTCAGGTTTTTCACTCGGACATTATGGTATATGGATGAGCGAGGCCAATCCCAACGCATCTGTACGCTACTACTGCAATGGTAATACCATAAATCTTTATAATGCACAGCACGGCATCTATTCTGGTGTGCTTAACACTGCCAAAATCAAATTCAACAACATAAAAATAAATAACAACGGCAACAATAGTGGTATTACTGTTTGGGCAAACCGTTATTCAAACATAAGTTGTAATAGTGTTTCAGGTAGTTATAGCAGTGGTCTTAATGCTTCTTCCAAAGGCATTCTAATGGGAAACAACTCACTATTAGGAAGCAACTCTCTTTACTGTAATTATCTTGACAGTACCCATCGCGGCATTTACTTTGGCGGTGTAAACCCAAGCACTTATTTAAAAGCTACAGAGTTTCATCACCATTACAATGGTTTATACATCAATAACTCAGGTAGTATTGGATGGCAAACATTGTTTGGCAATAGGTGGAATGATACGTTATCAGCTACCTTTCAGGCATACAATGCTAATGCTATTGGCTTTGCCGCTTCACGTTTTTATGTTGACACCGCTTTGTCAAAAATTTACCGTCCGTCAAACAACATTGCTTCATGGTTTCAACATTTACCAGGAACCACTTTTTATTGTTCCAATTCATTTGTTTGCAACACTCCGCCTCCCGCACTTTCTGCAACAGAAGTTGAAGAACTGATTGCCAATGGCACATTTGAAACCGAAGAGTTTGTCGAGGAAAGCCGGGCTATTGCCGAGGAATATTTATACGCATTGTTGTCCAATGATTCAACCTTTCTGCTGGAAGATTCAGCTTATGTTGCATTTATGTCAGAAAACGAAGATGCTGCCGTAGGATATTTATACGATACCGAAGAATATATGCGGGCTGCTTATAGTTTTGATACGGTTTACATAAATCTGCTTGATAGTGCCAACAACCAAATTGATATTTTAAATGACAGTATAGTTTGGCTTGAAGAGAATCAGCCTTCTAATTGGGAGACATTAAAAGAGCAGTTTATCAATACCATTAATTTCTTAACCCAAACTATACAAAACATCGATATTCAGCGCGAGGCCTTAATGAACGATAAATTCACTCAGGCTGAGTTGAGAAATGAAATAGTATTGCCTGAAAATCTCCCACAGGAAAACACGCAAATTATCAACGAACGTGAAATGCAGTTTATGGAAGAAGGCATATTGATAATAACCAACAATTACGAAGAAATATTTGCCATTGCATCACAATGTCCCTATGCCGGGGGCCCTGCCGTTGAGCGCGCTCGTACTTTAATTGCATTGGTAAATGATTCGGTTTATTATGATGAGGATAACGTGTGCCTGCAAAGTGGTATATACAGGCAAGGTGGTGATAATAACACTAATGTAAAAGAAGTTAAAGCCATCAACATCAATCCCAATCCTGCAAAAGATGAGGTAACTGTAACTCTGATAGGAAAATTTGAAGACCTATGTACTATTGAAGTATCAAATGCACTTGGGGTAAAAGTAATTTCAACATTGCTTAATTGCAAAGATGCTGTTACAAAAATTGATGTATCAAAACTAACTCCTGGTGCATACACCATTAAAGTAATTGCCGAGAATAAATACCACGTTCATTCAAAACTGGTTATTATCCGATGATTTTCAAAAAGCAACCTTCAGGAATAATCAGCAGCGTTATGCTGCTGATTATTCTTTTATTTAATTCTAAATCCTTTTCACAAGGACTAAATCATACATGGCTTTTAGGATATATTACCTCTGACACATTAATGAGAATTAATTTTGATTCATCAAATGCAACCTTGCTGACAGAAATCCGCAAAATGCCTTTTCAGGAAACCGAAGGTAACATATCAGATAAAAACGGAAATTTTTTAATGAGCAGCAATGGAATTTGGATTGCTAATTCAATTGGTGATACTATGCCCAACGGTTCAGGACTTAATCCAGGTGTGGCTGCTGATGCTTTAAAAGGATTAGGCATGTCATTGATAAATGGAAATATTATTCTACCCATGCCGGATGATACAAATAAGTTCGTTTTATTTCATCAGACTTACGGCAATACTACACTTCCTTCAACAGAACTTTATTATACGGTTATTGACCGAACACTTGATGGAGGGAAAGGAGATGTCATTAGTAAAAACAATATTGCTCTTAATGGTTCTTTTGGTCATGGCGTGGCAGCTTGCAAACACGGCAATGGAAGAGATTGGTGGATAGTTATTTTTAATCACAATGCAAGCATAATTTATAAATTTCTTCTTACGCCCAATACCGTTCAATTAATCAGCAGCCAGAATTTGAATTTACCTGTTTATGGCGATTGGTCAGGGCAGCCTGTTTTTTCGCCTGACGGCTCTAAGTTTGCATATCGTCACTTGCACTCTGTTGGAACAAATTGGTTTGAAGAAATTCGCCTTTTTGATTTTGACAGATGTAATGCTTCTTTAACTTTAGATACCGTTATTGATTACAATGACTCCTTATATGGATTTGGCACATCGTTTTCTTCCAATTCACAATATTTATATGTGGCATCAGTAAATTATATTTATCAGTTTGATACCGATGCTTCAAACATTGCAGCCAGTGTCCAAGTTGTTGCAGTAAATGACACCTTTCTTTCTCCTGTTTCTCCTTTTTATACCAATTTCTATACTATGTATCTCGCTGCAAATGGTAAAATTTATATAACCTCTACAAGCAGCGTAGTTGATTTACATTACATCAACTATCCCGATAGTGCAGGTTTAAGCTGCGATGTGCATCTGCACGACTTTCATTTGCCTAAATTTAATGTTGGAACAGTTCCGGTTCACCCAAACTATTACCTCGGCAGAAAAATCGGAAGCCCCTGTGATTCTTTAACAAGCATTAATGATTTAGCCGTGCACGATTTTAAATTTTCAATATCCCCAAACCCTAATAACGGCAGTTTCAAAATAATTTATCTCTTACCCCAAAACAAAAGTGGCACACTTCAAATATTTGATATAAACGGCAAAGAAGTTTTTAGGCAAAACCTGTCGCCTTGGAGTACAATGCAATATATATCCTTACCAAAACTTGCAAACGGTGTTTATAATTGCACAATCACAAGCAATAATGAAAGGGTGCATAAAAAGTTGGTTGTCTTTAAGGAGTAACGTAGTATTTTTAAAACAGCAATGTATCGGTTAGTAATACAACAATCCCCGTGCGCTGACGATCCAACAAAGGTGCGAACCGTAAATTTTCCGGCTTATGCAGGGCAGGCTTTGCGTAAAAAGAAAATTTACGGTTGGCTTTGTTGGTGTCTTTTTCTTTGGTTCGTTTCTTTTGGACAAGCAAAAGAAATGAACAGAGAAGTTACCCTCACCTCCATGCAATGCGACACCTTTACCGTATCAGGCTACTTTACACAGCAGGGTAGCTGTTTTTACAACGTAGCAAGCGTTACTTCGCCAATGGGAACTACGTGGAAGGATAGTGTTTGTGTAAACGTTCTAAATACTTGCGCTAATACCGACACCACTTTCGCTGATAGTACTTTCTCCGGCACTGCAACTATCAACAACAAATCCATATATGTGGAAGGCAGATTTTATGTAAACAATATTCTCAACTTAAACAGTTGTACTGTTTACACTGCCGCAGGAGCGCAGATAATTGTTCAAAATGGAGGTGCTTTAACTCTCAACAACACTACCTTACAGGCATGTGATACTATGTGGAGAGGGATAGAAGTGTTGGAAAACGGAACAGTAACATTAAATGGTAGCACCATTGCCGATGCAGAAAACGGAATATTGCTGCGTAACAAAGGCGTGGTAAAGTCTGTAAACAGCAATTTTTACGACAACATCATTGGTATTAATGCACAGCCCGAGCTATCGCTCTCTGATGTTTATGGCTTTGCACACCTCACCGTAATAGGTACTACATTCACTAAGGTTAATGGATTTAAACCAAGCTTTATGGGGCAGCCTGCACACGGCACAGTGCCACTAAGTGGCATCTGGCTCAATAATATGTTTTGTACCATTGGTGATAACCTTTTTAATGAAAATTATTTCAGCAAAATGGAGTTTGGCATTTACAGTGTTAACAGTCATTTAACTTTAGCCAACAGCAAGTTTGAGTTTATCAGTAGCAGTGGCAGTTGGCCAACCAAACCCAGCGGAACGGCTGTTGTCAGTTGGGGCAACAGTGCAAACACCATGGGCGTTTTAAACATGCAACCACTGACATCCGGTGGCACTACAGTGCAGCAATGCGACAGAGGTATTTATTCTATTTACAGCGAATTAAAAGCGCACAACCTTATCTTCAAACAAGTGCTTACAGGCATATATGCTGCACGCTGCAAACTACGCACTGCATCCATCACCTACAACGATATTCAGGCTAAGAGTTATGGGATTTATTTATCGCGCAACGAAGGTGCAAAATCCGTGGCAATTGAAGGTAATAACATTACCATGCAGGGTAGCAGCAAAGGTGTAGGCATAACCTTGGATGAATTAACCAACACCTCCAGTGCTAACTACAATATTTATAGTAATACCATTGCCTTACATGCAGCAGCTGCGGGAATTAAAAGCAGCTTTGCTTTAAAACCACAGATAAACTATAACAGCATTAATCAATACACCGTAGGTTCACAAAAACCTTTGACCACAGGTATACAGCTATTAGGCAGCGACACGGCAACGGTAACATGCAACTACATAATTTCCGACTATCCAGCCGACACACTTTTAATATCTAAAGGCATGGAGGTAGCGCAGAGCAAAGGCTTTAATATTAACTGCAACCACATACGGTTTCAAAACTGCGGAGTGTATATGGGAGGTGATTGTACCAAAAACAATGTATATCGTACCAACGATGTGGACAGTTGCGATATGGGTTTGTACCTGAACACTGCTGCCATCATTGGCCAACAGATGCAGAAAGGCAACCGGTGGTTGAATGTTTTAAACAAGGTAAATGCAACCAATTTGGGAGATCCTTCTTTATCTCCAATAGTGGCTCACACTAATGTCAATACTATATGGCATCCGTTAAATATAAGCCCCAACGGGCCTTGGTTTATTCAGAATCCAGGTACACCCGATCAGTGCGGCAATGACTGTTATGCAGCCTTTACCACATCAGAAGATACACTGTTGCTTTATAACATTGCCAGAGGCGATACGCTTTCAACAGAATTTATTGAAGAAACAAAAAGCATTGCTCAGCAAAATCTTTATGAGCTGCTTGCTGCCAACGACACTCTTCGAGACAGCGACTCTGTGCTTACTGCTTTTTATATCAACAATCAAAACAATGTTATCGGCAAGCTGAGTGAAACAAAAGAGTTTCAGAAATCAGCCTTTGTTATCAGTGGCTATTTTAATAGTTTGTTAGCTGCATCCGATAGTTTAATGCAGCAGATAACAGACAGTTTGAATATTGTTGATAGTTTATTAAAACAAAGCCCCACTACACTTTACGAAACCATGTTGGACAATCTTATACAACAATTAAATAGCCGGCAGACTACACGTAAAAACTTAATGCAACAGATTGAAAATATTCAATCAGGCAACTGGGTTAACAGCTCCAATACCAATGCTGCCGCGCAGCCGGTAACTTTACCTCAGATTAATCAAAAAATAATGACTGAGCTACTTCGAAAAGTAGAGAAACAAGGCGAAGATAGTTTACAAACTGATATGAATACGTTGTTAACCATTGCCATGCAATGTCCTTACAGTGGAGGGGTTTCAGTATATCAGGCAAGAAACATGCTGGCATTGTTTAACGACAGTTTGGAGTATGACGACAAGTATGCCTGCTTGCAGGAAGGCATATACAGAATGGCACAAACGGCAAACGGATTTGCAAACTATACGGCCATAGATTTTGATTTGGTTCCCAACCCTGCCGATGGTAAAACAGAGGTAAGAATACTATCACCGGTTGATGGATTAACGAAGTTAACCCTACGCACCATGCTGGGGTATATGATGGGCGAATGGCAGTTGAATGGTGAAAAACAGTTTACTATTTATACACATAAATACTTTCAGGGCATGTACATGGTGGAAATTAAAGACAGCCACGGTTATAGCAGGGTTAAAAAATTAATTATTGCACGATGAAAAAGCTAATAACACTCAGTATTATTTTATTGCACGGCTGTAGTTGTTTGGGGCAGGGATATAACCACAACTATCTGTTGGGGTATCAAACAGGACTTGATTCTTTTACTACAGCATTGAGAGCCAAGGCAGAAATAGACTCATTCAATTTTAATGTATTCTCACAAGTAAGAAAGATGAGATTTACTACTGCACAAGCTAATATTTCCGACAGTGCCGGAAATTTGTTGTTTTACACCAATGGCTGCTGGATTGCCAATGCTGCAGGCGATACTATGCTGAATGGTGAAAATCTCTATTCAGGACAGCCTAGCTCTTATTGTACATTTGGATTACCATTTGCAAATGCTGGCGTAGCCCTTCCATTCCCTGACAGTTCAAATAAATTTGCTCTTTTTTATGAGCTTGATGATGTAAATGTGTATCCGCGCAATCTGTATTACTCCATCATTGACATGACATTGGATAGTGGTCGTGGAGCCGTGACACTTAAAAATCAAATTGCATTTAGCGACTCCTTAACTTTTGGAGTTACAGCCTGCAAACATGCCAATGGCCGCGATTGGTGGATAGCTGTACTCAAAGACAGCAGCGATATTATTTATACCTTACTGCTGACACCCAGTGGTATTGCTAATGTGCATCAGCAGCATCTTGGAGTGCCTATGCACACCAGCTTCGCCTCAAGACAGGCATTTTCGCCTGACGGAACCAAGTTTGCTTATACTAAAACAATTGCTACCGGAGTGATGCCCGAACCCTATATCCGTGATTTGAGAATTCTGGATTTTGACCGATGCTCTGGTCAATTTTCAATTGATACTCCCCCAGTTGTCTTTAATCTTAATGATTCTTTCTTCGGTGTTGGCTTAGCATTCTCGGCAAATTCTCGATATTTATATACTTCCAAACCTTGGGAAATCTCTCAATTTGATTTACAGGCAACCAACATTGCTGCTTCACGACAGTCGGTTGCTTGGTATGATTTTAATACCACTTATGGGATAACAAATTTTGCTTACCTTTATTTAGCTGCCAACGGAAAAATTTATGTTAGCTCTACCAGTAGTACAACCGCCATTAATCTAATAGACCAGCCCGATAGTGCAGGAATGGCTTGTAATGTATTGCAACATTCCGTTCAAACACCGTGCTATATTTATGCAAGTCATGTTAACCACCCCAACTACTACTTAGGCTGCGATACCACACAAACAACCTGCCCATGTTTGATTACAGGCATTAATAATGTTAAGCAACATGATTTTAAATTTTCCATTTCGCCAAACCCTACAAACGGCAGCTTCAAAATTATTTATCTCTTACCCCAAAACAAAAGTGGCACACTTCAAATATTTGATATAAACGGCAAACAAGTTTACAAACAAAACTTGCCACCTTGGAGTACAATGCAGTATATCTCCTTACCAAAACTTGCAAATGGTGTTTATAATTGCACAATCACAAGCAATAATGAAAGGGTGCATAAAAAGTTGGTTGTCCTTAAAGAATGATAAAAAAATACTATGTTCTAAATTCAAAACAATCATTCCATGTTTACAAAGTTTCCTTCATGCCTCAAAGACCGACCTTCTGAAAAAACACGTTAAGCAAAAGGCAATTTTATGAGCAAAAAGAAAAAAAACTGTCTGAAGTTGCCGGCATGTCCGCCTGTGGCGGCTTGCGGCAACAAGTTTTTGTTTTCGTGCATAGCCGGCTTTTGTAGTGGTTTTTCAGACAGTCTTGATTTTTAGGTTCTTTTGTATCAAGACAAAGAATGAAGGAAGATTTTCCAAGTTACCTATTCGTGGAGTACACTGCAATACATAACCTCGCCAAAAATTATAAATGTTAATTATCAATGTATAATAACAAACAATTACCAAAGCGTAGTTAAAAAATTGCTGGTATATAAGCACTAAAAAAGAAATGCCCAACTATTCCATTATCATCATAGCATTAATCACTCTGCTGTCAAATATGAATTATTAAAATTCAATTACAATTGAGGTTTTTTTTTAAAAACTTTCTTCAACAAACCTTTCGAAATCATACCTTTGCCATCCTATTAAAAATATGGTTGCACGCCACGATCCGTTAAACAAAATAACCTTTGGAGGTCTTTTAGTCACCTTAGGAATTATTTATGGTGACATAGGTACATCACCTCTTTATGTGATGAATGCTATTATTGGCGACAGAGTAATAAGTCCGGAGTTAGTTCTTGGTGGAATCAGTTGTATATTCTGGACTTTAACGCTTCAAACTACTTTTAAATATGTTTTCCTCACATTACGTGCCGATAACAAAGGTGAGGGTGGAATTTTTTCGCTCTATGCTTTGGTTAGAAAAACCAAGGTAAAATGGTTAGTGTTCGCTGCAATTCTTGGTGGCAGTGCCTTGCTTGCCGATGGTTTAATCACCCCAGCCATTTCTGTTTCTTCTGCTGTGGAAGGTATTCAGATTCTTCACCCCGACCTGCCTACTATTCCTATTATCATCTCTATTATTTTCTTTTTGTTTTTTATTCAACAGTTTGGAAGCAACTTTGTTGGAAAATCATTTGGTCCGATTATGCTGTTATGGTTTTCGATGTTGTTTATTTTAGGCTTTCATCAACTAATGCAAAATCCATCTGTTCTTAAAGCTGTTAATCCTTATTATGCCTATCAACTTTTAGTCAATTATCCTGAAGGTTTTTGGATTTTAGGTGCTGTTTTTCTTTGTACAACAGGAGCCGAGGCATTGTATTCCGATTTGGGACACGTAGGCCGAAAAAATATTTATATCACATGGACAATGGTAAAGTTTTGCCTTTTGATAAACTACTTCGGTCAAGGGGCAAATCTGTTGAAGTTTGAAGGAAAAACCATAGATGTGAACCCATTTTATCAGTTAATGCCGGAATGGTTTCTGCTGATTGGTATCATTATTTCCACCACGGCAGCAGTTGTTGCAAGTCAGGCAATCATCAGTGGTGCATTTACCGTTGTCAATGAAGCCATGCGACTCAACTTCGGGCCTAAACTAAGAGTTGTCTATCCAACAGATCTTCGCGGACAGGTTTATATTCCTACGGTTAACTGGATATTGTGTGCCGGTTGTATTGCCGTAGTTTTATTCTTTCAACATTCGTCTAACATGGAAGGGGCCTATGGTTTGGCTATTATCATCGATATGATGATGACTACTATTTTATTATCCTTCTACCTCTACCTCAAACGTTATCCTTTACCGTTGGTAATGCTCACTTTTTTATTATTTATTGTAATAGAAATAGCCTTTTTAGTAGCCAACTCAATAAAATTTGAATATGGTGGATATGTTACCATGATTCTTGCCATGTTTTTATTCGTAACCATGTATGTTTGGTATGCAGCAAGAAAAATCAG
>DKKR01000015.1:24695-42920 GCA_002455375.1 Bacteroidetes bacterium UBA6661 | reverse complement strand
AAATTATCTGTTGTATAAACCAACTGCCCCCAACGGTTATATATATTCATTGTAAGACTTTGCACATTAGTAGCATAACCCGGATCAAAAAATGTTTCATTGCGACCATCACCATTGGGTGTAAACGCATTTGGAATATAAAATGGAGTGATGAAAATTTCACGTGCTAATGAGTCTATACAACCTGCAACGTTTGTAACATAAAGCTTTGCATTGTACTTTCCCGGATCAGCATAAAAGTGACTTACATTTTGTAAGGTTGAAGTATCACCATCACCAAAATCCCACAACCAGCTTACAGCATTTGCAGAGACATCACCAAACGTTACTTCAGAATTAAATAACGGTGCCTGATCGGGTGCTATTGTAAATGAAGCTTGTGGTAAAGGGAATACTGTAATGTTTACATTCGCTATTGATTCACCAACACAATTGTTTGGAGACGTTATGATTAATGATACGGGATAACTTCCTGAACCGGAAAACTGATGTGTAGCATTTAGAGAATTGTAAACTGTATTATCAATATTCCATTCAAACACTGATCCTAACTGATATTGCGAAGTGTTAGTGAAATTTATTATTGGAAGTTCACAGGTCAGACTACTGTCGTTGGTAAAAGAAACTACAGGCAGTGGATAAGTTTCAAAATTATGGCTGGCAGAAGCTTTGCATCCTGCTGTGGAAGTTACTGTACACACATAGCTTCCGGAAGAATTAACAGCAATTGATTGTGTAGTTGCTCCTGTTGACCATAAATATGATGCAAAGTTTCCAGTAGTAAGTGTGGCTGAAATGCCATCGCACTCTCCGTCAGAACCTGAAATAACAGGTTGAGGCAATGGATTAACAACTACTCTTGCTACTCCTGAAAAATTGCCTGAGCAGTTTGCATCACTAATTTGAGTAAGCGTATAATCTGTTGTACTAACCGGAGTAACTATAATTTGTGCTGCTGTAATGTTACTATTTAAAATTGCTGACACATTTGTGCCATCACTATAGCGATAGCTATAAGGTGCAGTTCCGGTAAACTGAACCTGAAGTGTAGTTGACTGTCCAATACAGATAGATGTTGTACCTGAAATTATTGCAGTAGGCAGTTGGTTTATTGTTACAGTAAATGGTGCTGAAGTTCCTGTACATCCGTTAACATCTGTTACTGTTACAATATAGTTAGCACCATTTGAAACAGTTATAGAATCTGTAGAAGCTCCGGTAGACCATTGATAATTTGAATAACTTCCTGCAGTCAATGTAGTTTGTGTACCATTGCATATTGCATTGTTGCCTGAAATTATTGGAGTTGGAAGATTCCACACTGTAACTACCTGATTGGTGGAAGCAGTACATCCATTTGCATCAGTAACTGTTACTACATAATTTCCCCCTGAAGATACTGAGATTGTACTGGTAGTTGCAGAAGTATTCCATAGATATGATGCAAAACTACCTCCACCAATGTTAAGTACAGAAGAGTTTCCTGAACAAAATTCTGAAGTTCCAGAAATTACAGGAACAGGAAGAGGATTCACCACAACATTAAACGAAGTTGATGCAACACAACCATCATTATTGGTTACCGTAACAGAATATGTACCTGACTGATTCACTGATATAGTTTGTGATACAGCACCTGTTGACCATTGCCATGAAGCAAAGCTACCTGCATCTAAAATTGAATTTTGATTTTGACATATTGCTGCCATTCCATTGATAACAGGAATAGGGTTTTGAAAAGAAAGTAAATTATAATTTGATGAGCCAACACATCCGTTGACATCTGTAACTGTTACAGTATAGTTTCCAGAAACATTAGTAGTAATTGAAGATGTGGTATTTCCATTTGACCAAAGGTAAGATGCATAACTTCCTGCAACAAGATTGGCACTGGCACCAGGACATATACCTGCCGGACCACTAATGGTTGGTACTGGCAATGCATTAACTGTAATTACTTTATTTGTTGTTGCAGTACATCCTGCTGCATTAGTTACTGTTACTATATAATTACCTGATGTAGTGACATTGATAGTCTGTGTAGTTGCTCCACCACTCCACAAATAATTTGTGTATCCACTTCCAGCATTGAGTGTTGAGTTACCTCCAGCACAAAATGAAGTTATACCGGTTATGGCTGGTGTTGGGTTGGCATTAACTGCAAGATTAAATGTTGCTGTCCCTGTGCATCCATTAGCATCAGTAACTGTTACAGAATAATTTCCTGCAGTATTTATATTAATACTTGAAGTTGTTGCTCCTGTTGACCATGAATATCCGGAATAGCTACCAGCACTGATGGTACTGCTCTGCCCCTGGCAAATGCTGTTGTTTCCCGTGATGGATGGAACAGGATTTGTGTTGATAGTTGTTGTTGCAGATTTACTTCCTGTGCAACCATTGGCATCTGTAACTGTTACAGTAAAAGTTGAAGCAGTGTTAACTGTTATATTTGATGTCGTTGCACCATTTGACCACTGATAAGAAGCATAACTTCCCGGTACCGTCAACGTTGTGTTTTTACCTGCACAGAATGCTAATGTGCCTGTTACAGATGGCACTGGCAATGCATTAACTGTAATTACTTTATTTGTTGTTGCTGTACATCCTGCTGCATTAGTAACGGTTACTGCATAGTTGCCACCTGTGGTGACATTGATAGTCTGCGTAGTTGCTCCACCACTCCACAAATAGTTGGTATATCCTCCACCAGCATTAAGTGTTGAGTTACCTCCTGCACAAAATGAAGTTACACCGGTTATAGTTGGTGTTGGATTGGCATTAACTGCAAGATTAAATGTTGCTGTACCTGTGCATCCATTGGCATCTGTAACTGTTACAGAATAATTTCCTGCAGTATTTATATTAATACTTGAAGTTGTTGCTCCGGTTGACCATGAATATCCGGAATAGCTGCCGGCATTAATGGTACTACTTTGCCCCTGACAAATGCTGTTATTTCCCGTGATGGATGGAACTGGGTTTGCATTGATAGTTGTTGTTGCAGATTTACTTCCTGTACAACCATTGGCATCTGTAACTGTTACAGTAAAAGTTGAAGCAGTGTTAACTGTTATATTTGATGTCGTTGCTCCATTTGACCATTGATAAGAAGCATAACTTCCCGGCACTGTCAACGTTGTGTTTTTACCTGCACAGAATGCTAATGTGCCTGTTACAGATGGTACTGGCAATGCATTAACTGTAATTACTTTACTTGTTGTTGCAGTACATCCCGCTGCATTAGTAACGGTTACTGCATAGTTGCCACCTGTGGTGACATTGATAGTCTGCGTAGTTGCTCCACCACTCCACAAATAATTTGTGTATCCTCCTCCAGCATTGAGTGTTGAGTTACCTCCTGCACAAAATGAAGTTACACCGGTTATGGTTGGTGTTGGATTGGCATTAACCGCAAGATTAAATGTTGCTGTTCCTGTGCATCCATTGGCATCTGTAACTGTTACGGAATAACTTCCTGCAGTATTTATATTAATACTTGAAGTTGTTGCTCCTGTTGACCATGAATATCCGGAATAACTACCTGCACTGATGGTACTGCTTTGCCCCTGACAAATACTGTTATTTCCCGTGATGGATGGAACTGGGTTTGTGTTGGCAGTAACATTAACAGATGCAGTTGCAGTACATCCTCCCGAATAGGTAACTGTAACAGTATATACATTACTTGTACCAACAGAAACTGATTGTGTAGTTGCTCCGGTTGACCATTGATAAGAAGTACCCGCTGTTGCTGTAAGTGTTGTATTACTTCCTGAGCAAATGGTCAATACTCCATTAATAATGGCAACAGGTGCTGATTGAGTAACTACAACAGGTGTAGATACAGCAGAGCAATTGCCAAACTGAGTAACTGTGACAGTATATGTTCCGGCTGATGATACTACTATAGTATCTGTAGTTGCCCCATTACTCCACAAGTAACTATTTCCGGGGTTAGCTTGTAAAACTACTGAGCCTCCGGGACATAATGCAGTAGAGCCCAATGGTGTGATGGTGGCTGTTGGTGTTACAAAAATTACTTTTACTTGTTTACTTGATGCAAAACATGCCGGAGAGCTATTCAATACTGCATATTGATAAACACCTGATGGAGTGATGTTAGCCTGCGTAACAACAATAGTTTGCGTAGTTTGACCATTATTCCAATTATAACTTCCCGCAGGTGACGCAGTCAATACAACAGAATCACCATCGCAAGCATAAACTGTATCCAGGTTTTGTGTAATTGGCACACCATTAGCTGTAATACCTACATTGCCAATGCTTGAAAAACTTTTAGCTTCTAAAAAAACACCAGAGTCAAAAACACCATCATTCACATCTGCAATTGCAAATTTCATGTGATAGGTCTGACATGGCATAACTTTTATCCCTGCTGATATAACAGTCGTGAAACCATCAAAAAAGTTAGCAGTACCACCGTTGGGCACATTATCAACAAAATATGTACAATGATTGCATGGCCCGGAAGATACTCCGGCACTATATCCATTATTTACATTATTTATTGAAACAGGTATTGAAGTTCCCGGAATAAGAGCTAAATTCTTTGGACTACCGGGAATACCAGGTCCTGAAATATAAAAAGCAAAAACATCATTATATGCAGTGTTTACATAATCATTATATTCTTCAGAAGCAAAAACAAACTTAAAACCAATACTGTCTGCCGCTGGGGTAAAATCAAATTCAAGCACAGCAGCATCTTGGGTCAGATTAGGTGCTACAATTAAATTTAATTGGGCATCACCAGAAGCGCTCATATCACTACTATGGAAATCTGATGGCGGAGAAGTTGGTGTTTGACCTGCATTACCTGTTGAAAGAAATACACCTCTTGTAATCCCTAAATTACATCCACCTGTACACCTGAAAGTGCCCTTAGAACTTGCATTGCCTGTATAAGTTATGTTAGCTACTGAAACTCCTGTTCCTACAAGAGTATCAACAATAGCTGCTGCAGGATTTCCTGACGTTACCGTTAATTGTGCTTGTGTACTTAGCCCTAGTAATAATATAAAGGCAGTGCACAGATAGTTTAAAATTTTCATTTTTTTGGCTTTTTGGCAAACCAAAAGTACGATATTTTATTTAAACGTGAAAGTATTTAATGCGCATCCAGCCAATTTGTGCCAATTCCAATTTCTACTTCTAATGGAACCCTGGTTTTTATGGCGTGAATCATCTTTTCTCTGATAATTGGTTTTATTAAATCAACCTCATCTTTATGAGCATCGAAAACAAGTTCATCATGCACCTGAAGTGTCATTTTAGATTTAAGATTTTGTCTTTTAAATTCCTCATGAATATGAATCATTGCCAGCTTAACTAAATCGGCAGCACTACCCTGTAATGGCGAATTAATTGCCTCGCGTTCGGCAAAACCTCTCACTGTAAAATTTCTTGAATTAATATCCTTTAGATATCGCCTTCTGCCCATGAGCGTTTTAACATAACCATTATGGCGGGCAAACTCCAACGTTTCACTCATATAGTTACGAAGCTTTGGATACTGAACAAAATAATTCTCGATTAATTCAGCAGCCTCTTTTCTGGGAATTCCCAAACGTTGCGATAAACCAAATGCTGAAATAGCATAAATAATTCCGAAGTTAACCATCTTTGCTTTGCTTCGCATTTCCTTCGTTACATCACCAAGAGCAACATTATATACCCGTGCTGCTGTTGCCTGATGTATGTCAAGCCCCTGCCTGAATGCTTCAAGCATATTCTCATCACCACTAATTTCTGCCGCTAATCGTAACTCTATCTGAGAATAATCTGCTGACAACAATATGTGATCATTGTCACGTGCAATAAATGCTTTACGAACCCGCTGACCACGTTCAGTTCTTATTGGAATGTTTTGAAGATTAGGCCCAATAGAACTCAATCTTCCTGTAGAAGCAATAGTTTGATTGAATGTAGTGTGCACCCTGCCGGTTTTGACATTAACCATTTGAGGCAACGCATCAACGTAAGTTGATTTTAATTTTGTCAGTTCACGATATTCAAGAATCTTCTCGGCAATTGGATAATCTTGCGCCAATTTACTCAACACTTCTTCATTGGTTGAATGTTGACCTGTTGCAGTTTTTTTATCTACAGGAAGTTTCAGGTATCCGAATAATACATCACCAAGTTGTCGTGGTGAATCAAGATTAAATTCCAATCCTGCAATGTCAAAAATAGCTGAACGATATTTCAACATATCTTGTTCTAATTCTTTAGAGTATACATTCAGATAATCTACATCTATTTTAACGCCTTCATATTCCATATCGGCCAATACAGGAATCAGTGGAAGTTCAATATCCTTCAAAACACCTTCAACCTCATGCTTTTCGACCATAGGTGATAACACTTGCTTTAACTGAAATGTTATGTCAGCATCTTCTGCAGCATACTCTTTTATTTTATCAATCGGAACATCTCGCATACTGCCCTGATTTTTCCCCTTTTTACCAATCAGTTCTTCAATATGCACTGGTGTGTAGCCAAGATATGTCTCACTCAGATAATCCATACCATGTTTCATATCAGGCTCAACTAAATAATGGGCAATCATCGTATCATACAATGGAGCTTTCACCTCAACTCCATAGCGTTTCAGCACAAGCATATCAAACTTAATATTTTGTCCGATTTTTAAAATTGAAGCATGTTCAAGCACAGGTTTAAATTTATGACAAATGGATTTTGCTTTCTCAAAGTCTTCAGGACAAGGAATATAATAACCTGTTCCGCTGTTGAACGAAAATGATAAGCCTACAATGTTTAATGAAAAATAATCTAATGAAGACGTCTCTGTATCAAAACATATTTCATTCTGATTCAGTAACTCCTTAACCAAATCATCAATAGCTTCATCATGCTCTACCAAAGTATAGGTATGTGCTGTATTTTGAATATTCTTTCCTTTGACAACTACACTTTCACTTCCTATACTCTCATCTTCAAATAAACTTGTCTGAACTGAAGTGGATGTGGCTGATTTTAAGTCACGATTGACAGAAAAATCTTCGCCAAGAATTCTCTTGCCCAGAGATCTGAATTCTAGTTCTGTAAAAAGTTGAGATAATTTTTCTTTGTCAGGTAACGACATCAACAAATCATCATCATTAACTTCAACAGGAACATCAAGAATTATTGTAGCAAGCTGTTTTGAAATTCGTGCCTGCTCAACATTATTGCGGATATTCTCACCAAGTTTACCTTTAATATTTTCTGCATTGGCAATCACATTCTCCATGCTGCCATATTCTTTAATTAATTTTTTTGCAGTTTTTTCACCCACACCGGGTATGCCAGGTATGTTGTCAACAGCATCACCCCACATACCCAAAATATCAATTACCTGTTTTGGGTTTTCTACTTCCCACTTTTCCTGAATTTCCTTTACTCCCAAAATCTCAATATCGTTGCCTAAACGTCCGGGCTTATAAATAAAAACATTGGGTGATACCAACTGTGCATAGTCCTTATCCGGTGTTACCATAAATACAGTGTAACCTTCTTCTTCCTTTTGTTTGGCCACAGTTCCTATGATATCGTCAGCTTCATAACCATCGTATTCCAAAATTGGAATATGAAATGCTTTGATAATTTCTTTGATATACGGAACTGCTGTCTGTATATCTTCAGGCATCTCTTGTCGGTTTGCCTTATAAAAACTATGTTCAGCGGCACGTGTGGTTTCTGCAGCGGCATCAAACACTACGGCAATATGTGTAGGTTTTTCTCTTCGCATCAAATCAAAAAGTGTTGAAGTAAATCCACTTACGGCAGACACATTCTGCCCCTTGCTGTTAACTAATGGCGTTTTGCTGAATGCAAAATATGCCCGATATATTAATGCATAAGCATCGAGTAAGAAAAGGCGTTTGTCTTCATTCATATTTTTGAAGATATTATTTTCCTGATTTTTTCAATTGTTAATTCAACTTCTTGTGCGGTAGTATATTTTCCAAGACTGAATCGCACAGAATTATAAGCTTCTTTTTCTGTCAACCCCATTGCAAGCAATACATGTGACGGTTGTGGCAATGCCGCAGTACATGCAGATCCGGCTGCAATAGCAATAGGCCTGATTTCTTTAATGAGATCTTCGCTTCTTATTGTTTTAAAAGTGAGATTGGTAGTATTATTCAAACGATTCTTTATGCTTCCATTTATCATCACACTCTCAACGGTCTCCAATTGCTGCTCAAGTCTTGTGCGAAGTGATGATAATAAAATTCCATTGTCCCACATTTCTTTCTCTGCAATATGACAAGCTTCACCAAGTCCAACAATACCCGGAACATTTAATGTTCCGGAGCGAATACCACCTTCATGACCACCACCATGCATTTGCACCTGAACAGAAACCCTCGGATTTTTTCGGCTGATATACACCGCTCCTACTCCCTTGGGTCCGTACATTTTATGTGCAGAAATCACACAACAGTCTATTTTACATTCTTTGACATCAAACAAAACTTTACCTGCAGCCTGAGTTGTATCAGAAAAAAAAATCACATCATGGTTTCTGCAAATCTCACCCATTGCTGCAATGGGAAACAAAACACCTGTTTCGTTGTTTGCAAACATGGCCATTACCAAAATGGTATCTGAGCGTAAAGACTTTTTCAACAAATCAAGATCAGGCAAGCCATCTCTTTCAACAGGCAAGACTTCAACATCAGCACCAATAGTCTGCAAATACTTACAGGTATCGAGAACAGCTTTATGTTCTGTAGCATAGGTTACGATGTGTTTTCCTTTTTTTGAATAACTTTCGTAAACACCTTTTATAATCAGATTTATTCCTTCTGTGGCACCTGATGTAAAATACAGTTCACGAGGCTCACATCCTATAAGTGCAGCGGCTTTTTCACGAGCTATTTCAACGGCTTCTTTTGCTGCCCATCCAAAAGCATGTGTATTACTTGCGGCATTGCCAAATTTTTGAGAAAAATAAGGCAACATTTTTTCAAACACACGATCATCTACAGGTGTAGTAGAATTATAGTCTAAATATATAGCATCCATCTACAGGTCAAAGAAAGAAAATATTTTGCCTATCTCAGTATAAAAATAAGCTACACTAAATAAAGTATGCCTAAAAAACTAAATTGCTTACGTACACTTATCTCCCAGATCAAAACTAAGTGTAACACTGTAATTGCCTTCCACATTCATTCCTTTAAAATTCAACCTGGCAAGTTTCTTCAAAATGTATTCTCTCAACATGGAGTTACGGGTACCAATACTTGAAACTTTTACCAAACCATCTTCAGCAACGATAAATGAAACTTTAACATGATGAATATCGCAATGCACATCAGACTTATGATTCTCAGACTTTAACTGTGTGGTTGACATATGTGGCTTGATTTCAGCCTGCCCACCTGCAAATGAAAAACTATAAAAACAGATAAGAGGTAAAATAGAATAAAGTGTGCGGAACTTTCTCATGATTGTAACTTTTAAGTTTAATATATGACGCCCATAACGAACAAAAAGTTACCCAAATGTAAAAAACAATTCAATATAACAAACAATTTTTTAGAACTTTTTAAAAGTATCACTAAGTTTGACCCATAAGTGCACAATAAGTTTAAAAGTTAATGTGATGCGACAGAAATTAAATCTGATTACTTTAGGAGTTAAAAATTTTAAAAAATCTCTTGACTTTTACGAGAAAGGTCTAGGCTGGAAAAAGTCGGATAAAAGCATGGACGATCTTGCCTTGTTTCAACTAGGTGGCATTGTTCTGGCACTACATCCTCTGAAAGACCTTGCTGCTGATGCAACACTTAATTATCACGCATCAGAATTTTATGGCCTTACAATATCACACAATACACATTCTGAACAAGAAGTTGACGAAATAATGAAGCAGGTTGCTTCAACTGGTGGGACAATAGTAAAACCGGCACAAAAAGTTTATTGGGGTGGCTATAGTGGTTACTTTAAAGATTTGGATGGTTATCTTTTTGAAGTTGCCTACAATCCTTTTTGGGACATGGATGCCAATGATAATCTTCTTTTATAATCTTCTAAGCAAAGATAATTTAAAAAAATTACAATTAGTGAGAACCACCTTTGCAGACAGGGTAATAGCATTCAATAAAAATCTAAATTATTCCGGCAAATTACCAGAAGGTTTTGATATTCTTAATCCTTTTAGCGACAATCCCGAAACTGCTATTGTCATGCAACAGTTTTATAAAATGTATTATAACGACAATAAAAAAAGGAAATTCATTATTGGCATAAATCCAAGCCGGCATGGTGCAGGTGTTACCGGAGTACCTTTCACAGATACCAAACGTTTAGAAAGTGTTTGCAAAATAAAAATGCAATCTGCGCACACTCATGAAGTTTCTTCTGTATTTATGTACGATATGATTCAATCATACGGTGGTGTTAAATTGTTCTATAGTGATTTTTACATTAACTCTCCTTTTCCTTTAGCTATTGTGCGCAGGAAAAACAATACATGGCTCAACGCAAATTACTATGATGATGCCACATTGTTTTTAACACTAAAAGATTATATGATTGAAACATTAAAAAATCATATCAGTCTGGGATTAATTACTTCAGAGGTTTTTATTTTAGGTAAAAAAAACGCTTTATTCATAAGTGAGATAAACAAGGTAACTAAACTGTTTAAAAAAATGACAGTCTTAGACCATCCAAGATTTATACAACAATACAGATCGAAAGAAAAATTAATTTACATCAATAAATACCTGAGTGCATTCAGAAATGCTGAATAAACTATTTGCCGTTTTTGTCAATACAAATTCTTGAATCAACAACTATCATATTGTTTTCATCAGCTTTAATCGGGTTCAAATCCAGTTCGCTGATTTCCGGTGCAATATGCACAAGTGCACCAATGCGCATAACAACTTCAATAAACTTTTCCTCATTCAACCCTTTTTTATTTCTATATCCTTTGATAAGCGGATAGGCTTTTAGCGATTCAATCATTGATTTTACTTCGCCATAAGACATTGGTGCCAGTGCAGAAGCCGTATCCTGTATCAATTCAAGAAACACACCACCAAGGCCACATAATACTACATGACCGAAATCTCCTTGTCTTACAGCACCACAGTATAACTCCTCACCTTTAACCATTTCCTGAAGTAAAACTGCAGATGCATCAGGAATTGTCATGAGTCTTTCGAATGCATTTACTGCCTGATCTATGTTATTAATATTTAACATCACGCCATTGACTTCTGTTTTATGCAAAGGCCCTATCACTTTCATGGCAACAGGAAATTTTATCTTGCTATTGACTTTATCAAACTGATACTTGTCTGAAACAATAAACTGCTCAGCCAGTTCTATACCGGCTGCCGCAAGTAACTCCTGATTTGCTTGTGCATCAAGATAACCATTTTGAGCGGTATTAATGATTGAGCGTATGGACAAAATATCCATCTCAGGTAAGGTGGTTTTCTCAAAACGATACTTTGTTGATGTATATACATGAGCCAATGCTTTTCCAAGATTTACCTCATCAGGAAAATTAACTCTTCGCTTTGACAAAAATTGTTTAATCTCCTTCTCCGCATTAATCAACGAGGGTAGTACCGGATAAATTGGTTTTGAACACGTACTCATTTTTTTATCAAGCAACTCATACACATCTTTTACATTAAACAATCCCGGGCTTCCGAAAACCACGACCATTGCATCAACAACATCATAGCCTTCACAAAAATCAATAATCTCACCAAGATGTTTTGCTGTTCCGGTTGCTAAAAAATCAATTGGATTATTCACAGACGATCCCGGGTTAAGTTTTGACAGCAATACTGCTGTCTTTTCGGCATCAAATTGAGGCACACTCAATCCGTTTGAAGTTAGTGCATCAGTAAGCATGACTGCAGAACCTCCTGCATGAGTGATTATTGCAATATTTTCTCCTTTCAATTCTTTTGACTGCAAAACACTTCCTACTGCGATTAACTCTTCTCTACTACTGCAATATACAATACCTGCCTTGCGAAACAAGGCACGGATTACATTATCTGCTGTGGCTAATGCACCGGTATGAGATGATGCAGCTCTACCCCCTGCTTCTGAATAACCTGATTTGATGGCAGCAATACGACAGCCTTTGTGAATAAGTGATGTTGCATGTTTCAGAAACTTGAAAGGCTTTTTTACCTGCTCAAGATAAAGCAACTGAACCTTTGGACTCTTATGTTCATCAAAATTTACATCAAGATATTCAAGAATTTCTTCAACACCTGTCTGCGCTGCATTCCCTATTGAATAAACATTAGAAAACCTTAATCCAGTTAGTAAAGCAGACTCCATAATAAAAACGGCTGTTGCACCTGAGCTTGAAATTAATTCGCATCCCTGAGGATCATACTGAGGGACAGGAGTAGTAAAAACACCTTTGTAAGTTTCGCAAATGATGCCAACACAATTGGGACCAATTAAAGTGCCTCCTGCTTTATTCACTATATCAGTAAGCTCTTTTTCGAGTTTTATTCCGCTATCGCCTGCCTCTGAAAAACCTGCTGAAAAAACAATAAACGCTTTAGTACCTTTCTTTAGCAATGCCCTGACAGTTTCCAAACACTGACTTGCAGGAATAGCAATAATTGCCAAATCAACAGCTTCCAAATTATTTAGATTGGAAACATAAGTAACTTCTTTAAAACTTACCGGCTTGGGATTTACTGCAAATAATTTTCCTTCAAATTTTCCATGAATAAGATTCTGCAATACCATACCACCGGGTTTGGTAATATTGTCAGAAGCACCAATTACAGCAATGCTTTTGGGCTGAATAAGCTGCGAAATAACCATTATCTAATTTCTCTTTCAAAAGTTGCAAAACTACATTCATTAAACCTGTTGTAATATGACCCGAATCATATTTTAAAGTTTTTCTGATTGAAGTGCAGTGAAATTGATTCATCAAAACTAATAAATCGAATTGTGACAGGACTTTTACGTTCAATAATGAAATTAAACTCTACTTTTGCAAGTATTTAAATACTTTTATTATGATAAACAACAAAACAACAGAAGAAATGGACATGCGCGTGTATGTTCCGATTGAAAGGCATAAAAAACTGATTCAGTTATTTAAAGAACTTCCCGTAGGTGAAAGTTTTATTTTTATTAACGATCATGATCCCATACCGCTTTATTATGAGTTTCGTTCAATCTATGGCGATGTAGTAGGTTGGGATTATTTAAACAAAGGCGGTAGAGAATGGAAAGTGAAAGTTACACGTACGGAAGCTTCGCAAGGCAGAGAATTTTCTGACATCTCTACATTATTGGATTTAAGAAAAGCTGCTGTTGCTGACCGGAAACAAATCGTGTTTCACCGTTATGGCATGATGGAGCAAGGCAGTACTATGGAGATTATTGCTGCCGAAGATCCAACAGAAATACATGGCATCTTTATTCAAAAGTTTGAAGGTAAGCACCGTTGGATTTATAAGAAGCAAGAAGATGGTGAAGTGGTGGTGCATATCACAAAAACTGAAAGCAGTGGCTTAGGTGATGATGGATTTTCCGTAGTTGAAGAATTTGACTTGAGACCATTTCCTCCGGCAACAAGACATGAAATGTTTTATGATGCCTTTGCTGCTATAAATCCCGGTGAAGCATTTGAATTTATTAATGATCATGATCCTCTTCCACTCTACTATCAGATGGAAGCAGAAAGCGAAGTACCCTTCAAATGGGAATACGTTTTAAAAGGCCCCGAAGAATGGAAGGTAAGAGTCAGAAAAGTTAAAGAATAATATTTTTAGTCTTTTGTTATTCATCAGGAATAAGTTGCCTGAAATTGTTTTATATTTTTGTAATTGCTGTTCAATTTTTACATAAAACAATTTCAGGCAATAATATTTTCATGTTTATAGACAAAGAAACACAACGACTACATTTACGGCCATTAAATACAAATGATACTTTATTCATTCTGGAGTTGTTAAACACAGACGAATGGAAAGAATTTATTGGTGAAAGAAATATCCATAATCATGATGCTGCATTAAAATATATTGAAAACATATTGGCACACTCAGTTTACTACTATCATATAATAGAACTAAAATCTGACAAAAAGCCTGTTGGCATTATAACTTTATTGAATCGGGACAAGCAGCAATTTCCTGACATCGGTTTTGCTTTTTTACCTCAATATACCGGTTATGGATATGCTTTTGAAGCAAGTAGCTTTTATTTAAACTTACTCATTAAGGCCAAATCTTATTCTAAAATAATTGGCGTTACAAAGCCTGACAATTTTAAATCAATAAAATTATTGACTAAATTAGGTCTAAAATATGAATACGACCAGTTAGAAAATGACACATTACTTTCGGTATATTCATTAAAAATACCTGATTGAAAAAGTCAACCAATAATAAATAACGAAACACAATCAATTAAAAAAAATATTTCAGGCAGATTAAACCAATAATATTTTCTGAAGTCATAAGTACAAATCAATAAAATTCAGAAAAATGAAAAAGGGTATTTTAATGTTAAGCTTAGCTGCCGGGATCAGTTTAATGGCAGCATGTAAAAAAGATAAATCAGAAGATTTATTAGACGAACAAACTACACAGCAAGTAACTGCAGATGATGATGCCAGAATTGCAGCATCAGACAATGAAGAACTTGATGATGCTAATCGTATTATTGCTATGCATCCACGCCTAAGAGGCATTAATTTTATGGGAATTTACAATGGCCTTGTCGTACCTTGTAACACTACAATTGATACTTCTTTAATCAGTCAGGGAAAAGTTACAGTTACTTTTAACGGACTCAATTGCAATGGCACACGCAACCGCACAGGAACAATGATTATCCAGCTTCCTTATGATGCAAATACAAGCACCGTTACACCATGGAGTACTGCTGGTAGCCAGTTGACATTAACACTAAACAATGTTGAAATTACCAATGTGAGCAGTGGCAAATCAATTACCATAAACTCAACACGAACCATTACAAACGTAAATGGCGGTTTGATTGACAACTCACCAAACTTTACCACTCCGATTCTGCATCATGCAACCGGTAATACCATGGTAACATTTGATGACGGCACAACAAGATCATGGAATTTTGATCGTAACAGACTTGTTGAAAGAACAAATAATGTTACTACAATAACCATCACAGGTAATGCATCACAAGGTGGCTATTCAAATGTATCTGTTTGGGGTGTAAACCGTGCAGGAAACACCTTCTTTGTATCTACTGATACGCCTATTATTCTCAGTTCAGATTGTAATTATAATCCTATGAGTGGAGTAAGAGTGCATCATGGTGTGGTACGAGAGTTGACAGTAACTTTTGGTGTAGATCAACAAGGAAATGCACAAACAAGTGGTTGCCCTTACGGATACAAACTCAACTGGACAAGTGCAAATGGTCAGACACATCAGATAGTCAGAAGCTACTAAGTTTAATGGTTGATTAAATAATAAAGGCATAAAACAATTGCCAAAAAGCTGCCCGTTAAAGGCAGCTTTTTTATTAAATAAACTCAGGTCTCTCAAAAAACAAATCTTAATTCGCACAGTTTTGTATATTGTAATCCTTCGATAGCATTACATCTCAATTTTTTCTAACAAAATATTGCAGCCCAAAATTTCAATCAAGGTTTTCATCCCAACAATTGACAATATTTTATTAGGGGGCTTGCTTATTTGCCTCTCTGTTGCACTTGTTTAATCCTGTCATAGTTGCATTAAATATTGTAGAAACCCCAATAGCAAAACAGCGAAATTAAAATTAAGTATGCAATGTTGTTAGCAGTAAAAAGAAACTTTGAAGTTGTCTTCCAAGTATTCACCTTAAAAACCTTTCGGTTAATTATCAATAATGGAATTATAAGTAATATTAGTAAGTACGGTAGGTAAGAAGCAATATCAATCAATCCGAATTTGTAGCTTTTATATGGAGAAGGGAAATAGAAAATTGCCATTACTGTGGCTAAAGCAAACATGTAATAGGCCAAGCACAAACTCAATGACGCCAGCAGCAATTTATAGTTTGCAAGCTCTGTTTTTCTGTTTTTAATATAACTGATTAGAAAGTAGAAAAATGAAAATACAAAAAGTGTCAGGCAGAGGCGAAGAAACCAGTCAATTGTATTGTTATTTAATGGTGTCTGAAAGTCAAGAAGTTTTTGATATTCAATGTTCGCTGGAAATAATGAGGCTATTTCATAGGAGTGATTTCCTTTTAACAACTCCTCTTTTAGGTTGAATTGAACCATGTTTTTATAGTCATGGTAAAAGTATAAATGAACTATTCCATTGTTCAAGTCCAAAATTGAGGTTAGCAAAGTACCGTCACCAATTTTTTTTCTGCACACATGCATTGTATCTGACAGTGCAGTGCAAAATGCAAGTGAAGTGTCAATCTTGTCTTTCAAAAATGCAACTCCGTCAACATAACGCTGTTGCTTAATACTGCCAAAGTCAGTAATTGTTGAAGGGCAAAAGTTAGCAAGTACATACTTGTTGTCGTTGCCAGGAATTAGTTCATAGGGCTCAACAATTAGATACTTCCCTGATTTGTCTGTATAGANNTGAATTGGTTTCTTGTTCACGAATGATTTTACCTTGTAGGGTGTGGGTGTTGCTAAAGTGCCAAACGAAAGTCCATACTCATTCATTCCTGATTGTGGCGTAAGGTCATTCCCACCCTGGTAATTTGCACCTGTAAAAACTGCTCCGTAACCGTTTGTCTCAAACCATATACGTGGTTGGCTAAACCATGTGTCATAATTCATTCCATACATGGTTTTATCTCCCACAGTTACTTTGTAGGTGCTGCAAGAATTTCCTGTAAGGAAAGACAACATTAATATTGCCAGAAGCAAAGTCAATTTATTTTTCAAATTGCTCATAAGTCCCAATAGTTTAATTATAATATCTCCAACGAATTTTTCTTTGTAGTATTATACATACTGTTTAAAGTTAGCACCGTCATCAAAGCTTACCGTTAACATCAGTTTTTAAAATAAATCTTCACAAACGTATTTAAAAATAAGAAAAAATTTGAGCTTTAAAAGTACATATCTCACTACTTCCCATGTCTCTAATTATTGGTGTCATCAGCAAATAAATTGTATTTTCAAATATTCTAAATAGTATCTAAAACATTTTAAGCTTCGACAAGTTAATGGAAACCTTCAACAATTGGACACCAAGCTATCCGGGTGGAATTTTTCAACTTAAACCCGGGTACATATAATCCAATTTAAAGCTATCAATAATGTACATGCTGACCAGGTTTTGATATTTCTAATCGCTGTACTTACTTGCTTCCTGTTAAATTAGTGGATAAGGAAATTACTAATATTATCNNAAAGTCAAGTTTTGATTTAATGAAAAGGGTTATCCATGAGGCTAAAACAAATGGAAATGTCAGTTGAATCATGTTATTGTGATACATGAACAGGCTTATTGCAATAGATAAAATCACAGAGGTTATGACCCAAATACCATCCTTAATATGGTCTCCTGCAAAAACTATAGCACATAATACTGCATTATAACCAAATAAACCTAAATAGATATTTTCAGTTGGAACAGAAAAATATGCTGATACAATGGATGCAAGCAATGCGCCTGCAAGCCCATATAATGCAGCAATTGGCGAACTGATAAAAACTGCTACAAAAAATATTAAACCTGAAACGAAATTACCTTGAAAAATAACTTGTCCATAGCCATTAAAAGCAAAGGCAAAATGGTCGGTGGTATTAATAGCTGAGAGAGCTGTTTCTGCCTGAATATTGGCAAGGTACTTACTAATAAAATAAAGCATAATCCAAATCACTAAAACAAAGGGAAAAGTAAATGCAGTAACATTACGTTTAATAAAAAAGTGCTGAAGTAGTGTTGCCGCAATAGCCCCAATGACGATTAATATCCAGCAAATAAACAACGGCTTAAAGAAAACAATTACTCCAACACCAACCAATGCTGCACTAAATCCGTATAATCCTTTGTTTATTTCTGACTCATCATATTTTAGCAGCATGGCTGTAGCAGTTCCACAAACTACTGCTAAAAGTGCAGCAATTCCCATCGTTACTGAACCGTAGAAAATACCTGCTAAAAAAAGAAAACCACAAAGCGCATTTTCCTGAAGCATTATTTGCCCTAACCCTTTTAGTATGATAGATAT